>NZ_JBQFXP010000006.1:0-275457 GCF_056540905.1 Ruegeria sp. AL1 | reverse complement strand
CCGGATTCTCAATCGAGATGAAACCCGAAAGTATCAGAGATTTCCGTTTCCTGTCGAAACTGGCAGCGGAATAAACCCAGCCGCCTGAGCAAAAAACAGTTGGGTGGTCAAATCACTATCTGGTCGGCGCGGGAGTTGACCTGGCGTATGTCGTTCCAGCAGATGGCCTCGCGCCCCTCATCGAAATCCTGGCTGCTGAGGTCACTTATCCTGCGTTCGCCCAACCTTCCTTACCGGTTTTGACAACCCACCAACTTTGTGGAGTTCATGATGAAAACCAACCCAGTCGGACAAACTGACCTGCATGTCACCGAGTTGTCATTTGGCTGCGCGAGCATCGGCAATCTGTACCGCGAGGTTGCCGACGCCGAGGCGCAGGATGTTCTGGCCGCCGCATGGGATGCCGGCATTCGCTACTTTGACACCGCCCCTCACTATGGCCGGGGCCTGTCCGAGCAGCGGCTGGGTCAGTTTTTGTCCTCCAAGCCCCGGTCGAACTATGTGATCTCGACCAAAGTGGGGCGGGTGCTGTCGCCGGGTCAGCCCATGACCGAGACGGATGGGTTCATCAATCCGCTACCGAACGCTGTACGCTATGACTATTCCGGGGATGGGATCGAAGCGTCGCTGGAAGGCAGTCTGGAACGGTTGCAAACAACGTTTTCCGACATTGTTTTTGTCCACGACATCGGCGCCTATACCCACAATGAAAACAACGCAGCCCAGATGGAAGCTTTTCTGGGCAGTGGGTATGAGCGGTTGGTGAAGCTGAAAGAACAAGGGCGCATCAGGGCCTTTGGTCTGGGTGTGAACGAGAATGAAATCTGTCTCGATATTATGCGTCACGGCCCGATTGATGTCATTCTGCTTGCCGGTCGTCTGACTCTTCTGGACCGCTCGGCTGAAGCAGAGCTGACGGCACAATGCCGCGCGCAGGGCACAAGCCTCGTGCTGGGCGGAGTCTTGAATTCCGGCATTCTTGCCACTGGTCCGGTCGATGGGGCGACCTATGACTATCTGCCCGCGTCGCCCGAGATATTGGACCGTGTCAGAGTGTTGCAAGACAAAGCGAACGGCATGGGTTTGTCCCTTGCAACCGCAGCGTTAATGTTCGCGAAATCCCAC
Source organism: Ruegeria sp. AL1 (assembly GCF_056540905.1). Classification (NCBI taxonomy): domain Bacteria; kingdom Pseudomonadati; phylum Pseudomonadota; class Alphaproteobacteria; order Rhodobacterales; family Roseobacteraceae; genus Ruegeria; species Ruegeria sp. AL1. The sequence goes on along the minus strand of NZ_JBQFXP010000006.1, from coordinate 274,332 downwards.
CCACTTGCATCGTCGGTTTTGATCGGAACGGCAAAACCATCCAGCCTGAGGCGGAATCTTCAAGCGATGGCCGAACCGGTTCCCGACGCCTTCCATGGCTCGTTCGGATAACGGCAGACGGGCCTTGCAGCCTCTGTTGGGTACAGGCTAGCACACAGGATGCGCCGGTCTTCGAATGGCAAACGCTGGCACAAAACTCTGGAATTTAATTATTGTAGACACATGCTGAAATATGCCCTGTTATTCTCTGCTTTGAGCGGGGCTGCCGCTTGTGCGGACAATCCCGATCAGGCCACGGAGACTCTGCCGTGGCCCGAAGCTGTCGATCTGATCGATAGCGGTGAGGTGACTGCGGCCTTGCAGGCACATAGCCGTCTGGTGACCCTCAGGCTAAAGGACGGGTCAACCCGAACCACGATCGAACCCGAGATCGACGACCTTTTTCGTGTGATCCGGGCATGTGGCAGCCCCTGCGAGACTATTGCGCTGGCATCCGAGTAGCTGATCGAAGCGGGCTCTTTTGCATTGAAGAAGTTTGTGCTGCACGGGAACGAAGCTGTGCCCGCGCTTCCCCATTCTAAAGAAAGTCAATTAAAGCCATTTGATCCCGATGCTTTATCTGGAACGGGCGCAGACAACATGCATGGGAATGTATCCCAAGCTGTTCAAACGGTGGCCCACGATGCCAGGACAGGTCAGGCGCATCATGTCTAATGCGTTTGCCGTGGCCATGCGCGCGGCTTCTGCGATGTCTGTTCCGACGTGATTGATCCTCCGAGCAACCGGGTCTGACAGGGTGATATGCGCTCCGGCCGGAGATCCCTGCACGTCGAACAGGCCCGGCGTGACCACCGCATCTATCTGTGCGACCGGCACATCCGAAGGGATCGCACCAAGCGCCAAGATGTCCACCACAACATCGCCCTCGCAGGCCAATGCGGTATTGCTCAGCAGGTTTTGTCCGTCGAACAGAGCTTTTGGAAGGACGTCGCGCATTCGAAGTCTCAGAAGAAATAGGGGCGCAGGGCCTGCTGAATTTGCGCAAGGACCAGCGCGTCGACCCAGCCCTCTTCCTCGTTTTGCAGCGAGCGTGCCGTGGCAATGACCTGAGGCGAAAAACATTGTTTCAGCGCCGGATCAGGGGGGCAGTCCGGGCCGAGCGCCAAGAACAAAGCGGACACGGCCTTCTGCGCTTTTGGATCGGGCCAGTAATATCGGATGCGGTCAGCATAACCAAAATGCCGCTGCAGGCGCAGATCGGATGCGGTCCCGACATAGTGCTTCTGCCAATGCCCGGGCTGGTCCAGCATGATCTGCTCCATCTGGGTCATCAAGTCCGAGACGTCCTGTCCCAGCAACCCGCGCAGATGATCCAGTGCATAGAGGGCCTGACGATAAGCAAAAGTCAGGGCGGGCCCAACTTTCAGAACGCTGAAATTCCGGTTGGCGAGGTCCGGATAGACCTCGGGATGCTGATAATCCGTTGAATGAGCTTCGAAACAGATATGCGGTGTATCCGAGAGCGCCTGTGACAAGTGATCCGGCGCGTTGCGGTCAAAATGGTCGATATGGGTCGGGGCGAATTCCAGACCCGGCTGCACCACCAGCCCGATGACGCGTGGCCATGCCTGCGCCACGCCCACGGCATCAAATGCTGTCTGATGGATTTGCAGCGTTTTACGGGCGTGCGCCGGATCGGTGGGGGTGATGCTTTGGCCTTCTTCATCCGCCCGGGCCCCGCCGGGCGGCGGCCCTTCGGTGCCGATCACATAACTGAGACGGTCAGGGTCGGGCGCTGCGGTCTCACAAATCGCGGCCAAATGGGCGGCACGTTGTGCCGAAGTCTGATCATCAACCTGCGCGGGTTCGCCTGCGCAACCTTCGGAACAATCGAGGTGGATTTTGGTAAACCCGGCTTGCACGTAAGCGCGCATCAGGTCTTTGGCTTTGGCCATGGCACTATCCGCGGGCTCATCGCGCCAGGCTTGCGGACCGAGATGGTCGCCGCCGAAATGGATCAGGCCAAGATCTGTGCCGAGCTTGTCGGCGAGCCCGGTCACAAAGAAGATGAAATCGGCGGGTTTCATTCCGGTATAGCCACCGAACTGATTGACCTGATTGCTGGTTGCCTCGATCAGAACCGGGCGTTGCATCTCTTGTGCCATCATCAATGACGCGCGCAGAACGTCCGGTTGGGCCGAGCAGACCGATGGGATTGCGATAGGCTCACCCGCCCGGTTGCGCGCGTTCAATTTGGCAAGGAAACTCATGATTTCAGTCCTGTGTCAGGCTTCGGGGCGCACAAGCAGCGCTGCGCCGCGCGTTCCGCTGCTGTCGCCGAATTTCGGTTTGAGTATATTGGGTGCGCGCAGGCCCGGCAGGGCAGCGCTGGACAATGCGTTGGCCAGGTCAAGCTCCAGCCCCTCAACCTTGCTGAGGCCGCCACCCAGCACGATGCAATCCGGGTCGATATGCAGTTGCAGACTGTGCAGAAGCTCTCCGGCGAAGCGGAGCCAAACTTCGAATACATGGCTGGCGCCCGTATCGCCTTGCGCCGTGGCCGCCAGAATTTCGGGCGCGGTCAGGCTTATGCCGGTGAGTTCAGCGGCCAGTCGCGCCATCCCGGTGCCCGACAAGTAGGTCTCATAGCAGCCTTGGCGGCCGCACCCAAAGGGCAAAATCGGCAGGTTATACTGCGCCACAAGTGGGTCGGGAAGGGCGATGTGACCGACTTCACCCGCCAGCACATTCGGCCCCGGCAGCAATGCGCCGTCGACAACAACACCGCCGCCAAGACCGGTGCAGATGATCAGGTCGAATACCGTGTGCTGCCCTTCCCCCGCGCCACCAACCGCCTCGGACAAGGCGAAGCACTTGCAATCATTGGCCAGACGGATGATCCCACGGCTCCGCGTCTGCAAATCTGTCCCTAACGGTTTTCCGTTAGCTGGCAGGTTGGCGGTGATCGAATGCCCCGTCATCGGATCGATCAGGCGCGGAATCCCGATGCCAACGGGCAGGGCAGGTTACCCGGATTCAGCCCTCAGCCACGTGATTTCGTTGGTCAGCGCCTCCAGCAGATCGACATAGCGTTGCTGCGGCGTGGATATGCGGCGCGAGGCGAGGGGCACAAGGTTGCCGTCGAACAGGGTCGCTTCGATCTTGGTGCCGCCCAGATCAATGCCACCGCAGGCAGCAGCATCAGACATAGAGGCGGACATGGCTGACCACGCGGCTGAGATTGCCGCCTTCGAATGGGTTATCCACGTTTAGACCGAGCGACTTCGACCATGCGACGGCCAACATCTGCGCGACCATCACATAGAGCGCGGTGTTCCAGACATCGGGCAGGCCCGTCGATAGGCTTAGATCGGGCGTTTCGCCGTGAGTGGGATCGCCAATGCTGATGGTGGTGGTGGCGTCATCGGTGATGGCCTTGGGGCCATGGCGAAACCCAAGCGTGCTGTCCCACGTGGTCACCACTTGACCGGCGGCAAGCTCCAACACTTTCAGGGCAGATTCACGGGCCGTGCCCAGATACGGCCCCGAGCCGAGAAAAACCGCACGCTTCGGGCGCGGCAAGTCGGGGGCGTTCTGCAACAGGTCGCGGGCTGCGCAAGACAGTTTGCCAATATTGTCGGAAATGTCCGCCCCCGAGGTCCCGGACAGGCAGGCCAGCGCTGTCAGCAGCATGGTGGTATAGCTGGAGGTCATCGCGAAACCCTGATCGTGGCAGTCATCGGGCAGTACGATTGCCTTTTGCTGTCCAGATCTGGGATGGGTGCGCGTGGCCAGCGCGCTGGTGGCGTTGCAGGTGATGTTCAGCCGGTCCGCCGCCGGGCAAATCCGATCGAGCAAGTCCAGCGTACCCAGCGTCTCGGAACTGTTGCCGGATCGGCCAAATGACACCACCAGCGGACGCAGCCCGGGTTTCAGATAATCCGCCGGGCGCGCGACAAGATCAGTCGACGGGACATTGCGCACTGATATATTGTGCAACAACCCATCAAGTTGAACGGCCAGCGCATCAGCAATAAAGGCCGAGGTCCCGGCTCCGGTCAGCCATATCACATCCGGTCTGCGCGTCGCGATCCAGTCCGAGATCTCCACAGCAATTTCGGGCAAAACGTCGGCCCAGTTCTCCCAGATACTCGGTTGTGCGGCGATTTCCGTTTCCGTCGCCCAGGTCGTGATGGTCATAAATTAGGTCCGTTCGATCAGGGGTGGCCAGGTGGTTTCAGGCAATTCGGCAAGATGGAGTTCGACATTCATGCTTCGCAGTTTCTGTTGCATCTGAACGGGCATCGTCGCGTCTGAGACGATGACATCCACCTTGGACAGGTCGCAAATGCGATGGAGTTGGGTTGTGCCGAACTTGCTGGCGTCGGCCAACACGATAGCCCGGCGGCTGGCACGGATCATGGCGCGGTTCAGGTGCGCTTCTTCCTCGCTGAAGGTGGACAGGCCAAGGGCCGGATCCACCCGGTCCGCGCCCAAAAGAACGGTGTCAAACGACATGGCTTCTAGAGTGGTTTCGACCAGACGGCCGCTTAGCGACATGGCGTTCTGGCGCAACATGCCGCCGGTCAGCATCAACTGATGTTGGGGGCAATCGTGCAGCGCCAGCATCAGATTTACGCCCGTTGTCATCAACACCTTTGGCGACGCGTGCCGCAGATGTTCGCCGATAAATTGCACTGTCGACCCGGAATCAAGCAATATCGAGTGATCTTTGGAGATCAAATCGGCGGCAAGCGCGGCAACGGCGCGTTTGGCTCGTTTGTTGACAACTTCCTTGTCCTGAATGGTCGGTTCAAGTTCAGCGCCGTTGCTTCGTTCCTGAGTGGCCAGAGCCATCGCAACTGCAATGCGCAGGTCGGGCAGACCCTTGAAGCCGTAGCGGCGGCCGAATCGGATCAGGCTGGGCTCACTGACGCCAATGGTCGTGGACAATTCACGCAGGGGTCGGCGGATGAACTGGGTCGGGTTGGCCAGAAGAAACTCGGCGACGTTTCGCAAGGCTCGCGACAGTTCCGGCAGGTCACTTTCGATCTGCTTCAGGATGTCTGCATTCTCAGTCAAATGGAAACCCGTCCCTTACGTTGCTATATAGGTAAAACTACAGTAATGGAAGTTACAAGGAAAACATCTTCCTTATTAGCTAAAATATGGATGCGCAAAACTCTAGAAATGATTCAAAACTACATTAGAGATCCTAAAGTCCGATTCGATAACGCCCTCTGTGATGAAGCATTGAGGGGCGAATTCTTGTGTCTCACATGAAACTTTCTGGTTTGTGCCTGCTCGCCAGTCTGACTGCCAGCGTGGCTTTTGCCAAAACCGACATCACCTATTGGTCGGTCTGGTTGCGGCTGAATCCCCCGATGGCGGCACCGTGGGTGCCGCGATCTACCCAGCGCTGCTGGCCAATACCGAGCTGAACGGCTCGGTCGGGCAGATGTCTTATGCCTTCTATACGTACCAGATATTCTACACCGCAGCCCAACTGCGTGATGCTGGTGCGGTCGGGACCCCCTCCACCTGGGCGCAATATGTGGTCGCGATGAAGGCGGTTCAGGCCAACGGTGTGAACGCGATCGCGGTGGAAAGCGATATCGCATTCTACAACATCAACTGGTTCAACTACCTGCTGGCGCGTATCGAAGGCCCCGATTTCGTGCTGAAAGCGGACGAAGACAAGACCGGCGAGACATGGCGCGACCCCGCCGTGCGTCAGGCGCTGGAGCTTGAGGCCGCCTTGTGAGGCGATGGCCTGATTCCCGAGGAAAGCGAGTGTTATCAGTGGCCTGCCGGTCAGCAGACTCTGGCGTTCGGCGACACCGCGACCGAACTGGTCGGCTCGTGGCTGCCCATCGAACTGGCCGATCAGGTGGAAGAGGGCTTTGAATGGGGTGCGATGAACTTCCCCATGGTCGAAGGCGGCAAGGGTGACGTGAACGACACCATCATCTATGCGGTCAGCTTTGCCATCCCCGAAGGCGCCGAAGATGCCGAGGCTGCGCAGGACTTCATCAAATTCGCACTCAGCAAATCGGCGCAGCAGAAGATGGCGGATGACGCGCTGATCGGTGTGGCCAATGCCTCGGTCGAATGGGCTGACGTGATCGCGGACAGCCGCGAGGCGGTGGCCAAGGCGACCAGCCTGCTGTCCGAGAATCTGGGTCTCAAGGTTGCCTATGCGGATTATTCCAGCAACATCTATGAGGCGATGCACAACAAGGTGTTCCTGGGTCAGATCACCGTTGATGAGTTCATTGACGGCATGGTCGAGCAGACCAAAGGCTATTGGGAAAACCGCTGATTTCAGCATCTGACCGGCCCTGACACCGGGGCCGGTCGATCAAAGGACAGGGTGGAGCACATGATCGGCAAGAGACTTATCGGGTTCTTCGTAGCGCCCGCTCTGATCGTTTATCTTTGCTTTTTCCTGATCCCTACCGGCTTTACTTTCTATTTCAGCTTGTTCGAATGGTCGGGTTTCGGGACCGAGGCCAAGTTCATCGGCCTTGGCAACTATCGCCGCCTCTGGAACGATCCGACATTCTGGCTGAGTTTCCGCAACTCGCTGGCCTTGCTGTTTGTCGGCGGGTTCTTCGTCTTCTTTCTTGCGTTCCTCTACACCATCCTGATCAGTTCGGGCATCTGGGGCAAAAAGCTGTTCCGACTGGAGCTCTTCCTGCCCAACGTCGTCTCGGTTGTCGCTCTGTCGGCCATGCGGGCCCATATCGACAACCCGCGCTATGGGCTGCTGAATTCATCGCTCAAGGCCGTTGGTCTGGATGAGATGGGCCGCACGCTCTGGACGTCGCCCGACAATATCTTCTGAGCGATGCTGGCCGCGCTGGTCTGGGTGTTCACCGGGTTCTTCCTGATCCTGCTGCTGGCGGGCGTCGATAAAATCCCGCCCGATATTTACGAGGCCGCCGATTTGGAAGACGCAAGTTCTGGTACATCCCCGTGCCGATGATTTGGGGCGTGATGACCATTTCCTTTGTCATCTGGATCATCAATGGGGTAAAGATGTTCAAGTTTCTCTTGACCTTCGCCTTCGGCTTTCTGCAAGTGCCTCAGCAGCTTTATACTCTGGGGATCTACCTTTACATCATGGGCTTCGGCTAGCGCGACCCGATCTATCAGCTGGGTTATGCCACAGCGATCTGCGTTGTAGTGTTGGTGCTGGCGTTTTCGCTGATCCTTCTTGTGTGCCGCGACCACCTGGAGATCTGAGCCATGACCGTCCTGCGCCGCCTGCCTGCTTACACCGCCATCTGGCTTGGCTCGCCTTCACCGTCGCCGCCGTCCTTTGGGTGGTGATGAGAGCATTCCAATCCAAGCCTGAGGTGCCGCGATCCGGCCTCAAACCCCTGCGGAACTGCGCTGGTCTTCGATGAGGATGGCCTGACTCTCTACGCATGATACGACGCATGGAGGTCTGGTAATGCGTTGAAAAAAATACTATTTTAAAAGGAAAATAATGTCGGACAAAATACTTGTTTTTGTCGGACATTATATGCAACGCTGAACATACCCTCGGAATCGGAGCGAACGATCAGTGTCTCAGGCCCCCGGTCTCTATCAATCTCGAACATCGAAACCGCTTGGTGCGGGGTTGCAGAAATTGCCCCCAAAAAGCACCAGTAAGGATGTGATTGACGCGCTCTCGCGCATGATCGAGGCCAACGGGCTGACCGTAGGAGACAAACTGCCGACCGAGGTTGAGATTGCACAACAACTTGGCATCAGCCGCGCCAAGGTGCGTGAGGCGCTGACTTCGTGGCAGAACATGGGGATCGTGGTGCGCAACAAGAAAGCTGGCACCCGACTGGCGGCTGAGGTTGCGTCGAACTCGATCCATCTGCCCGTTTCGGTCAAACTTGAAGCCGAGAGCCTGCTGCGGACCCACGCCGTGCGCCGTCCGCTTGAGATCGAAACCGTCCGGTTGGCCGCGCGTCACGCGAACGAACAGCAAAAGCGCATCATCATGGCACGGGCGATGGAACTGATGGCCTCATACGAGGCTGAAGAAGACTGGCGCGGCGCGGATCGCAGGTTTCATGACACGCTGCACGAAGCATCCGGCAATCCTTTGTTCGGCCAGTTGATCCACCAGATTCAGCAGGGGTTTAACGAGGTTTATGAGGCACCCTTCGGGCAGCCTCATCTTGGTCAGGCCAGCATTCCGCTGCACCTGCCGCTGGCCGAAGCCGTCATCGCAGGCGACGCTGAAGGCGCGGGGCAGTTGATGGACGAGATCCTTTCGCTGGTCGAAGCGGAAATACGCCAGGTGATGGAGCATAACGATGTCTGACGCCCGAGATCTCGCCACGCTTTTGGCCGCAGTATCGGATGACGGACAAGGGGCCGTGACCCCACCCATCGTTCAGACATCGCTGTTCACCTTTGACAACTACAAAGCCTTCGAGGACAGGATGGCCGGGCTATCGGACACGGCGCTTTATACACGCGTTCAGAACCCGACGGTTGCCGCCTTTGAGCAACTGATGGCACAGGCCGAGGGCGGCGAAGCCGCCGTTGGCTTTGCTTCGGGCATGGCCGCGATTTCCTCGTCCCTGCTGGCCTTTGTCAAACCCGGCGACCGGATCGCCTGTGTCGAGCATGTCTACCCGGACACCTATCGGTTCATGGAACGCATGCTACGGCCGATAGGGGTTCAGATCGACTACTACCCCGTGGATCGGTTCGAGGATGATCCCGATCTGCTGAAGGATATCACGCTCGCCTATCTGGAAAGCCCCAGCTCGGTCATCTTTACCCCGATGGATCTACGCCGCGTTGCCGCGCATGCCGCGCGGCATGGAGTGCTGACCATGATCGATAACTCCTGGGCCAGTCCTGTGTTTCAAAACCCGATCTCTTTGGGGATCGATATCGTCATCCACTCAGCCTCGAAATATATCTCGGGGCACTCGGACACGGTTGCGGGCATTGTTGTTTCCTCCCTGGACAATATCGCCCGCATCCGTGATCTGACCCTGCCGCTGCTCGGGGCCAAACTGGCCCCGTTCGAGGCGTTTCTGCTGACCCGGGGCTTGCGAACCCTGACCGCGCGGATGCGCCAGCATGAGGCGACCGCGAACACCTTTGTCGACCGGTTATCCGCCTTGCCACAGGTCACCGCCATCCACTCACCCGGGGCCAACACCGTTCCGGGCCTCAAAGGGCGGTCCGGCCTGATGTCGCTGGAGTTTGACGACAGTGTCGATATTCCCGCCTTTGCCGACGCCCTGTCGATCTTTCGTCTGGGCGTTAGTTGGGGCGGCTATGAAAGCCTGATCCTGCCTGCGCGCGTTGGGCTGGCGCAGGCGGGGGAACAAAACTCAATGCAGAAATTCGGGGTTTCACCGAACCTTGTACGCCTCAGCCTCGGGCTGGAGGACGCTGACGATCTTTGGGCAGATTTCGAGCGAGCACTTTCAAAAAGCACCGTCTGAACGGGCAAACACAACAGATCTTTCACGGAGGGAAACAGAGAATGAAACGCATACTGACAGGGCTAACTCTGGCGGCGACGCTGATGGGATCGGCGGCCTATGCCGAGACCAAGCTGAAGCTGGTCGAGGTGATTACCAGCCCGGAACGGACCGAAGTTCTGCAAGGCCTCGTTGACAATTTCGAAGCCGCAAATGAAGGCGTCACGGTTGAGATCGTGTCATTGCCATGGGGCAGCGCGTTTGAGAAGCTGGCGACAATGGTTGCCGGTGGCGACATCCCCGATGTGGTGGAAATGCCCGACACTTGGCAGGCGCTTTACGCCGGATCGGACCAGTTGGTCAGCCTCAAGGATTATGTGGCCGATTGGGAGCATGGCGGCACGCTGACCGACAAGACCGTGGCGATGGGGTCGCAGGCTGGCGATCTCTATATGATCCCCTACGGCTTCTACCTGCGCGCCATGTTCTACAACAAGAAACTGCTGGCCGAGGCTGGTGTCGACAGCCCCCCGGGCACGATGGAAGAGTTCATGGCCGCCTCGGCCGCAGTGTCCGAGCTTGACGGCAAATACGGCTACTGCCTGCGTGGCGGGCCGGGCGGCACCAATGGCTGGATCATGTTCAGCGCGGTGATGAACGGCACCAACGAGTTCTTCACCGAAGATGGCAAAAGCCGCATTAATGAGCCGGGCTCGGTCGAGGGGCTGCAGTTCATGATCGACCTGTACCAAAAGGGCTATGCCCCCAAGGACAGCGTCAGCTGGGGCTTTAACGAGATCGTCGCTGGGTTCTATTCCGGCACCTGTGCCTTCCTCGATCAGGACCCGGACGCGTTGATCGCTATCGCCGAACGGATGCCAGCCGAGGATTTTGCGGTGATCCCGATGCCCGTCGGCCCCTCCGGTAAGGCTTTCCCAACCATCGGGTTCGCAGGCTGGTCGGTGTTCAAGGCCACCGAGCATGAGAAAGAAGCGTTTGATCTGGTCGCTGCCCTGTCCGCGCCCGAAGCCAACGCAACCTGGGCCAAGCGCGTCGGTGTGATCCCGATCCACAAAGGCGCGGATCAGGACCCCCACTTCAAAACCGAACAATTCAAAGGCTGGTTCGAGGAATTGAACGGCGCGCAGTACGAGCCCACAACAATGCCCACCTATCTTGAGCAATGGGGTTACTTCGCCAGCACCGTTCTGCTGGAATCCAGTCAGGAAGCCTTGCTGGGTCAACGCACCGCTCAGGAGGTTGCGGATGAGTGGGCCGAGATGCTGACCGACGAATATGCGAAGTGGAAAGCCGGTCAATGACCGCGCGACTGCAAAAAACTGTTGTGCCCGGGAAAACCCGGGCACGACGCTCGCTCTACCTGCAATATCTGGTCGAGCCGTTTTTCTACCTGTCCCCGGCGCTGATCCTGATCGGAGCTGTTATGATGGTGCCGCTGATCATCGGCATTTCCTATTCCTTCCAATCCATCGAGTTGCTGAACCCGTTCAAAACCGGCTGGGTCGGGTTCGAGAACTATTTGGACCTTTGGGGGGATCGTAAGTTTTGGATTGCCCTTGAGAACACATTTTTCTGGACGTTCTGGTCCATCACCTTTCAGTTCCTGCTGGGCCTTGGTCTGGCGATGCTGCTGAACACGGACTTCTTCGGCAAACGCCTTTTTCAGGCGCTGGTGTTTCTACCATGGGCCGTGCCCACTTTCCTGTCGGCGCTGACTTGGGCCTGGCTGTTCAACCCGGTGATCGGCCCATTGCCGCATTGGCTGGCCGCTTTGGGCGTGTTGTCAGAACCCTTTAACATCCTCGGCGATCCGAACCTCGCCATGTGGGGGCCGATCACGGCGAATATCTGGTTCGGAGTGCCCTTTTTCGCCATCACCCTGCTGGCCGCGCTGCAATCCATCCCTTCCGAGCTGTACGAAGCGGCCGAGATCGACGGCGCCTCGCCCTGGCAGATTTTCACCAAGATCACCCTGCCGTTTCTGGCCCCGATGATCGCCATCACTGTGATGCTGCGCACGATCTGGATCGCCAACTTTGCCGATCTCATCTTTGTCATGACCGGCGGCGGCCCCGCCAATTCGACGCAAATCCTGTCGACCTACATCTTCACCACCGCCTTCCGAAAGCTGGACTTCGGCTATGCCTCCACCATCGCAGTGGCGCTGTTGGTCATCCTGCTGATTTACGCCGTGATCCTACTGTGGCTGCGCAAAAAGCTGGTGAAAATCTGATGTCATCTGTCGCGTCTCGCAACCCGGCATTGGCCGCAGGTAAATACGCTGCCCTTGCTTTTTACCTGCTCTTCGCGCTGTTTCCACTCTACTGGCTGGTCAAGATCGCCATCACTCCGGATGCGCTGATCTTTTCCGAAGGCACGCGCATGTTCCCAAGTGCCGCCACCTTCGAGAACTTTTCGACCGTTCTGTTCCAGACCGATTTTCTGGCTTACTTCCGCAATTCTCTGATCGTGTCACTGGGTACGGCCTTTGTCACTACACTGATCGCCGCAGGCGCAGGCTACGCGTTCTCGCGCTTTGTGTTTGCGGGCAAACGGATCATCATCGCGGTGATGCTGATCACCCAGATGTTCCCGCTGCTGATGATCATCGCACCGATCTACAAGATCGTCGCTGATCTGGGCCTGCTCAATTCGCTGACCAGCCTGATCATCGTCTACACCGCCTTCAACATCCCCTTCGCAACCTTCCTGATGCAATCCTTTTTTGACGGCATCCCGACCGATCTTGAGGATGCCGCGATGATGGACGGTTGTTCGCGGTTTCAGGCACTGCGGCTGGTAGTGTTTCCCCTGACCCTCCCCGGGCTGGGCGCGACATTGGGCTTTGTCTTCACCGCGGCATGGTCAGAACTGCTGTTCGCGCTCATGCTGATCTCGAAGAACGACGCAATGACCTTCCCAGTGGGGCTGCTGACCTTCGTGTCCAAGTTCTCGGTCGATTGGGGGCAGATGATGGCGGCGGGCGTTCTCGCGCTGATCCCTAGCTGTTTGTTCTTCATCTTCATTCAACGCTATCTCGTGCAGGGGCTCACCTCTGGCGCGGTAAAAGGATAGGAGGCCGCAATGGCACGGATCGAACTGCGCGACGTCAGCAAGAGTTACGGCTCGGTCCAGGTTCTGCGCGACGTCAATCTCGACATTCAAGATGGAGAGTTCGTGGTACTGGTTGGCCCATCGGGCTGCGGCAAGTCCACACTGTTGCGAATGATTGCGGGGCTGGAGCCGATCACACGTGGCGATTTCCTGATCGACGGGGAACGCATGAACGACCGGCGCCCACGCGAGCGGGATATCGCGATGGTGTTCCAGTCCTATGCGCTTTACCCGCATATGGATGTGGAACGGAACATGGGGTTTTCGATGGAAATCCGCCGAGATCCGAAAGAGGAACGAAGGTCCAAAGTGGCGCAGGCTGCCGAGACCCTCGGTTTGAAACATCTGACCGATCGTTTGCCCAAAGCCTTGTCCGGCGGACAGCGGCAGCGCGTCGCCATGGGCCGGGCCATCGTGCGCCAGCCGCGTGCGTTCCTGTTCGACGAACCGCTTTCAAATCTTGACGCGGCGCTCAGGGTTGAGATGCGGCTGGAAATCGCCCGTCTGCATCAACGCCTTGGGGCGACGATGATCTATGTCACCCATGATCAGGTCGAGGCACTGACACTGGCGGATCGGATTGTCGTGTTGAACGCCGGTCTGGTCCAACAGGTCGGCAGTCCGCTGGAGCTGTATGAACGCCCCGCAAACAAATTCGTCGCGCAATTCATCGGCTCGCCGACGATGAATGTGATCCCGATTTCCGGATCAGAGGCAGGTGTTGTCATGGCCGACGGTACCGAGCTGGACATCGTCTTTCGGGCTGATGTGCCAGATGTGGCAGAGCTCGGTATTCGCCCAGAACATCTGGATGTGGTGGCACCGGGCGCTGGCGATGTGGATGCGGTGGCTGACGTGGTCGAGCACTTGGGTTCTGACACGAACATCTACGTAAAAACGGAGGCGCTTGGCCCGTTGATGGTGCGAAAACATGGGAATATTCCGGCGAAATCAGGCGATGCGCTGGGGTTACGTCTTATGCGAGAGAATATTCACGTGTTTGACGCCGGCGGGATGTCGCTAGAATTCAGGGGTGGGACACGTTCTGTATGAGGCGGATCAGTCGCGCCGTGCAGAATGCATTATCTGGAGAGCAGTGTTCCGACCTGCCGGGTGGTGTTAGTGTTAAGATATCAATGAACGGTTTGAGCGCTTGGCCACGAGCGCGCTACACCTGTGATGAATAGCGTAAGGCAATAAGAACCTGGCAGCTGTCGGTCTGTCTGACCCTGCTGGGTGGATCGCCTTGGGTCTTTTTGTGGATGATCCTCGACACGGTCTTGGCGTCACAACAGCGCTGGTCGGGGTGGGGTGTGCGCGATATAGTCATGCAGTCCGAACGATGGATCAGAATGCCACCTGATCTTGATGGCACGACTTTCGAACATGATGGCGTGCGGTATGAGTTCTCGACAGATGAAGGCCGATATCACGTGCGCCTACACGAAGCGGATGAATCTATTAATGATTACACGGTGCATTCAGCGGCAGGGGTCGCGCCGCTTCAGCAATATCTGATCGAAACCGAACCGGGTCGGCTGCAGAGCTTTGACGTTGTCTGGGATGCCGCCGAGTAACGATGGTGCAACCTGTATCCAGATCAAACGTTCCGCCAGAGGACGGGCTGCATTGGACCGGTCCATACAAGAACTGGAACGGACGCTGCGCCGAACGCCATGCAACGGGGTACGAAAAGCGAATTTATGCCACCCGCCAGGCGTATTCATCCACGCAGGCGGAATCGGCGTCGGATGCGAGGCGCGTCACGGCCCCGGTTTGCGCCACGTGCAATGGGCCGAGACATCTGGTGCATCGCCCCAGAACGCGCCCAAAGTTTATGGGTTTTCTTTTGATCTGTCGCGCGCCGGAACCGAGGCCACGATTCAGCAATGCGCAATTTGTCATGCCCGCCGGGAACCATTGGGCGATGGAAACCCTGTCCCGGGCACCGATTTTCATGACGCTTACACACTGTCTCTTCTCCGTCCCGGTCTGTATCACGCTGACGGCGAAATTCCGGACGAAGTCTATGTGTACGGTTCGTTTCTGCAGTCGAAGATGTATGACAAAGGCGTCGGCTGTCTGAACTGCCACGACGCCCGACCTGACAGAACTTGCCCTTGACCCGGACCAACCTGATTTCATTCGCGCAACCGCTTTGTGGTTGCTATCGCTGGGCGCTGACGAGCATGTCGCCGATCAGGTGGCCCCTCTGCTTGAGGATGCCAGCCCGGTGCTGCGAGCTGCCGCAATCACGGTTCATCGTGCGGCGCCGGCGCAGACTCAGGTTGAACGGCTTATCGGGTTCTCACGGTTCCCAGCAAAATGGTTTAGATCGAGACGGCAAAAGCCCTTTTGGGCACTCCGATCGCCCATCTCCCGGCCCAACCCGGGATGCAGATGCGCGCGGCGATGTCCGAGTGGCAACAGTCCCTGCAAGCGCGGATAGAATTTCCGGAAACGCATATGGTTCTGGGTGGAATGGCGTTGACTTTGCGCAATTTTCTAGCCGCCAAAAGCGCGTTCCGCCAAGTGGCAACAATGGACCCGCAGCGCGAAGAAGCATGGGTTATCCTGATCCGCATAACGGCAGCAAGGGACGGGCGCGACAGCCACCCTGAGGGTACTGGACGAGGCATTGCAGCGCCTGCCCGGCAGCCCTGCCTTGAATGAATTGTGGACGTCGGTTGCGGCACAATGAACAGAAAGGAGGCAGGTTCGGTGGTCTTGTGCATTCCGGGTCTGAACCTTTGACACGCGTAAAAGACTAAGAAATGTGACCAGTATATTTGGCTATTGGATGACTCATGTTGACGGCGTTGTGCACCATACCGCTGGCGGCGCAAGCACAGGAATAACTGCGCTTAGGTCTTTAGATTATCGTGGGCCATCTGCCTGCGGATTTGGCTCTGCGGCCATTCGGTCAGTTCGGTGCAGGCGGGTTGAGGGATCTGATGGAGAACCGCGTTCACTACAAAAACGCCACCACACGCATGCGAAGACCGCAACCACCTTCTGTCACCCGACATTGACCACTGGCGCCAACCTGACGACGCATCGATGGTGGGGCGCTTCTTGGTATGTTTCAAGATTAGCCTCGGCTCGCGGAACAGATGACCGTGAAACGAAAGTTTGACCGAGAGCGTTCGCGTCAACTCTGATCCCGGATCGCCGCGATGACCATATCAAGCGCGCGATCCAGATCGTCCCGGCTGATGGTCAGCGGAGGAGACAGCGTCAGCACGCAACCCTGGCTGATCTTGAAGCTCAGCCCGCCATTCAGGCAGTCATAGTAGATACGCTCGGCACAGGCATTGTCGGCCTCGCGTGTGCTGCGGCTTTTGACGATTTCAACGCCGAACATCAGGCCGCGCCCGCGGATATCTCCCGCGATATCGACATGAGCCAGTTCCGTTTGCAGGCGCGCTATCGCGTGCGCCCCCAATTCGGCGGATCGGTAGACCAGACCTTCATCTTCGATGATCTGGATCGTGGTCAGCGCTGCGCGCGCGGTCACTGGGTTCTTTTCGTGCGTATAGTGCCCGATTGCAAAATCTCCGCAGACGTCCAGATCGCGACGGGCGACGCAAGCCGCGATGGGCAAGATGCCCCCGCCCAAGGCTTTGCCCAATGTCACGATGTCGGGCACGATCTCATCATGCTCAAAAGCGAACATCTTGCCGGTCTTGCCCAGACCGGTGGGAATCTCATCCATGATCAGCAGCGCGCCATGGCGGTTACAGGCCTCACGCACCGATTTCCAGAACCCAGCCGGCGGCACATAAGGCACGGCTCGCATGGGTTCCGCGATCACGGCGGCCACATCCCCCTCGCGCTCCAAAGCGAATTCAACCATCTTGGCGCAGGCCAGACCACAGGTTTCAGGCCCGGCGTGGTTGTAGGGGCAGCGATAGCAGGCGAAGGGCGCGACATGTTCGGCCCCTGGCATCAGAGGGCCTGCGATATGGCTGCGGAACGTCGCCTCGCCACCGACCGAGGCCGCTCCGAAGCCTGCCCCGTGGAACGCGTCCCAGAAACTGACGGTCTTGAACCGGCCCGTCGCGGCGCGCGCGATTTTTAGCGCTACCTCATTGGCGTCTGACCCGCCGGTGGTGAACAGCGTCTTGCCCAGATCACCGGGCGCAATCTCGGCCAGCTTCTCGGCCAGCTCCACCGCCGGGTCATTGGTGAACCGGCGCGGCGCAAAGGGCAGATCATCCAGCTGTGCCTTGATCGCCTCGACCAGACGCGGGTGGCCATAACCGATGTGATGGACCGAGTTGCCATGGAAGTCCATGTAACGTCGGCCATCCATATCCTCGATCCAGATGCCTTCCGCCTTGGCGATGGTGCTGACGCAGGGGCTGGACAGGCTTTGATGCAAAAACGCGTCTGAATCCCGTTTCAGCAGCGGCGCGGAGCGTGGGCCAATCGACGATTTCAACCACGATTTGCGCGCGTCCGAGGTGTTGGACTCGCCTTCGGTGTGGGTGATACTGACTGACATATGATCCTCGATTCTGGCTTGCATCCGCTGAAATCAAAAGCGCGAGGCCCCTTGTTGGGACCCCGCGTGTCGGAGAGACATTCAGGTTTCGCCTACATCCTCACTTTGGCCAGGGAAGCGAATAGGTTTTTACATTGGTGAAGAACTTCATCGCCTCGATGACACCTTCCTTAACGCCGTTGCCGGAATCCTTGATGCCCCCGAAAGGCGACATCTCGATCCGGTAGCCGGGCTGTTCCCAGATGTTGCAGGTGCCCACATTCAGGCCGTTTATATAGGCAATCGCGCGGTTCAGATCGTTGGTGCAAACGCCCGAGGACAGGCCGAACTCGGTCGAGTTCGAGATCGCCATCACCTGCTCATCATTATCCGGCACGCGGACGATGGGTATGATGGGGCCGAAGGTTTCTTCCATCACCAACTCGCTGTCATGGGGCACTTTATCCACCACGATGGGCGGCAGCAGCGCGCCCTGACGGCCGGGGTGGTAGAGGATTTCTGCGCCTTCCTTCTCGGCCTGATAGACGCGGTTCTCGAACACTTCCGCCGCCTTGTCGTGGATCACGCAGCCCAGTTCGGTCTCGGGGTCCTGCGGGTCGCCGAATTTGATCTTCCTAGCCTTCTCCAGCACCAGCGGGACGAATTTGTCCGCCACGCTCTCCTGCACCAGAATGCGTTTGATCGCGGTGCAGCGCTGGCCCGAGTTTCCGGTGGCACCGGCCACGGCAATCGTCGCCGCCTTGTCCAGATCAGCCTCTGAGAGGTCATTCAGAACGATCAGCGGGTCATTGCCCCCCAGCTCCAGCGCCTGACGTTTATAGACCGCCTTTGCCGCGATCATCTTGCCGACAGGCACACCGCCGGTGAAGGTGATGATGTCGATCTTGTCATTGGTAATCATCTCATCGCCAATGTCCTGCGGCCAGCCCGTGACCACCTGGAACATCTCGGGCGGTAGGCCAGCCTCATAGAGAATATCCGCTAATGTCAGCGCCGTCAGAGGCGTCAGCTCGGTCGGTTTGCAGACCATGCAGTTGTTCGACGCAATCGACGGCGCGATCTTGTGGCTGACCATGTTCAGCGGGTGGTTGAACGGCGTGATCGCACTGATCGCGCCCACCGGTTCGCGGGTGGTGAAGATCTTGCGGTCCTTGCCATTATGGGTCAGGTCGCAGGAAAAGATCTCGCCATCATCCTTCAGCGCCTCGGCGGCAGCGAACTGATAGACATCCTGCGCGCGCTTGGTCTCGTAGATCGCGTGCTGGTGGCAGATGCCCAGCTCGAGCACCAGCCATTTGGCCAGATACTCGCGGCGCTCGCCGATCAGTTCACCGGCGCGTTGCAGGATCTGGCTGCGTTCATAGCGGGTCAGCTTGGGCTTATAGGCTGCTGCAATCTCGAACGCCTTGCGGGCGTGCTCGGCCTTGCCCGCAGGGACATGGCCGATCACTTCGTTGGTGTAAGGGTAAAGAACCGGCACCGTCTCGTCGGTAAAGACGATCTCGCCGCCGATGCGCATCCCTTCGTTTCTGATCTCGGTCATCGGTTGATCTTTCATGGCTTACTGCGCCGCTGCCAAAGTGGCAAAGAAGAACGCATCGAAGTTGCGTAGCTCTTCGGGCCGGTCCGGCAGGTCGATCACGCGGTTGACGATGAAGGGCACTTCTTGCTCGGTCAAGCCACCGTGGCTGCGCAGCGGCTCTTTCAGGGCGGCCAGATCGTGACGGTCTGCCGAGGTGCCGATGGTCATGTTCTCGCCCGAGATCATCACGATGTCACCAATCCGGTCGGCGGGCAGCTCAAAGCGTTTGATTGCTTCTTCCTTGTCCACCACCAAGATCAGCTCGTCCCGTGCGTCCAGTTTGGCCATGATGTCGGCCTTGTCCGCGCCCTCGGGCAGATAAGCGGTGGCAAACGCGCCAAGCGCGCCGTGGTGGACCACATAGGGGTCAGTGATCGGCAGGATGACGCGGGCCTGACCTTCGCCCAGCCATTCATCCATCAGGTCCTGCGCATAGATCACATTGGGTTCGCCCGCCGCGTTGTGTTTCGGCTTCATGCCGTGGTCAGCGGTGACAACAATGGCCGCGCCCATCTCATCCAGTTGTGCGAGGTATTTGTCGAACATGGCGTAGAAATCCAACGCGCCCTGCTGTTCCGGGGCGAACTTGTGCTGGATGTAGTCGGTGGTCGACAGGTACATGATGTCGGGCTTGAACTCTTTCAGCAGCTTGACGCCAGCGGCAAAGACGAACTCGGACAGGTCTGCCGAGTAAACCTCGGGCACCGGCATTCCCAGCCATTCACTTGCATTGTCGATCCCATGCTCGGCCTTGGTGGTCTCACCCGAGCGTTCCGAGGAAAAGGCCACCGCGCGGTCTTCGTCAAACTTCAGGCCCGCGCCCAGCAGCGCGCGCAGCTTGTCTTTGGCCGTGACCATCGCGACGCGATAGCCGGCCTCGTAGAATTGCGAGAAGATGGTCGGCGCGCGCAGGAAGCGCACATCGTTCATCATCACCTCTTCGCCGCTTTCGGGGTCGATCAGGTAGTTGCCGCAGATCCCATGCACGATCGGCGGGCGACCGGTCGCGATGGACAGGTTGTTGGGGTTGGTAAAGCTGGGGATCACCGAATGCGCCAGACGGTCGGTGCCGGTCTCGCGGATGCGCTTGAGCGTCGGCATCAGGCCCTTGGCGATGGCGACCTCAAGGTATTCCGGCTCGCAGCCGTCCAGGCAGATGGCGATGGCCGGTACCTTGGGGGCCGGGTAGACGCGTTCATTCGCGGTCACGGGGGTTTGGATGGTCATTTGGGGGTGTCCTTCGTTTCTTATGCGGCCAGTTTGGCGCGTTCTTCCAGCGCAAGAGCCGGAGGCGCCGCGCTGGCGACCCCCATCTCGGCCAGGGTTTCCTTGGCGGCAGATACAACCTGCCGCATCACATGCTCATCCATTTGCCCGATGCAGCCGACACGGAAACTGTCCACAACCGTCAGCTTGCCCGGATAGATGATAAAGCCCTTGTCCTTCATCAGGTCGTAAAAGCGCGAGAACACGAACTTCTCGTCCGCAGGGCAGAAAAACGTCACGATGATCGGGCTCAGCCAGCGGTTCTGCAGCAGCGTCTCGAACCCCAGCTCGCGCATGCCCGCGACCATCACGTCGCGGTTGCGGGTGTAACGCGCGCCGCGTCCTGCAACGCCGCCTTCAACCTCATGCGCCTTCAGCGCTTCGAGGAAGGCCGCAACCACATGGGTCGGCGGCGTGAACCGCCACTGGCCGGTCTTTTCCATATGCGCCCATTGCGCATGCACATCGAGGCTCAGCGAGTGGCTGTTGCCCTTCGCCGCTTCCAGCTCATCCTTGCGGGCAATGATGAAGCCAAAGCCCGGCACGCCCTCGATGCATTTATTGGCCGAGGATACCATCGCCTCATACCGGATTTCGGACGGCTTCAGCTCGATCGCGCCAAAGGCCGACATCGAATCGATCAGCAGCTTGCGCCCGGCCGCGTAGACGGCTTCAGAAATCTCCTCGACCGGGTTCAGAATGCCCGAGGAGGTCTCGCAATGGATCGCAACCACATGGGAGATCGCAGGATCCTTGGCCAAAATCTCCGCCACTTCCGACCCGCGTGGCGGCAGGTAATCGCCCTTGTCCAGCACCAGATGATCGCGCCCCAGATACTGCAACGTCTGCGCCGAGCGTTGCCCATAGGCCCCGTTCGCCAGCACCAGCGCCTTGCCGTCCTTCGGGATGAACGAGGCCAGCATCGCCTCAACCGCAAAACTGCCCGAACCCTGCATCGGAACACAGTCAAACGCTTCGGCACCTTCACCCAGCAGCGCCAGCAGCCGCGACCGCATATCCCGCGTCATCGCCCGGAAATCATCATCCCAGCTGCCCCAGTCCCGCAACATCGCCTGCTTCACCGCATAAGACGTCGTTAAAGGTCCAGGCGTCAGAAGGTAAGGTTCACCCAGGCGAGGGGCATCGATTGCGGGATCAGGTTGTGTCATCTCGAGGCTCCGATTACGCATTTCGAAAACAGATGTGCATTACCCAAAACCATATGTAAAATTGCAAAAATCAATCTTATTATAAGATCACCCTATGATTCATAAACAGGATGAGAAATGCGCCACAGCCAGTTGAAGGCCTTCCACCACGTTGCGCTGCATGGCGGGTTTTCCCGTGCGGCCGAAGCGCTGTTTCTGACCCAGCCTGCGGTTTCTGAACAGGTGCGAAAACTTGAGCAAGATCATGATCTTCTGCTATTTCAACGTGAACGCAAGCGTGTCTTTCTGACCCCTCAGGGCGAGCAATTGTTCCGCTTTACCAAACAGTATTTCGAGCTTGAAAGCCAGATCGAGGACTTTCTGTCCGAATCCAAAGCCGCGATTGAGGGCGAGTTGCGCATCATCGCGGACTCAGCGCATCATCTGACCGACTTCCTGGGCCCGTTCCGGGCGGCTTTTCCCAGCATCACCGTGGTTGTCAGATCGGGAAATACAAACGAAATTCTTGAAGAGCTACGGGCCTATAATGCCGAGATCGGTATTGTGGGCAGCCCGTCCCCGGGCAAGGATATGACCATGCTGAATTTGGGCGAAACCAGTATCGTGGCCTTTGCTGGCCGTGAATTGCTGCCCAAAACGATGACTTCGCTGACGGTTCATGATCTGAAAGACCTGCCCTTGATTTTTCGCGAGCGCGGGTCAAAAACCCGGCAGAAACTTGAAGAAGAGGCCAGTCGCAGGGGGGTCGTTCTCAAGCCAGCGATCGTTGCCGAGGGGCGCGAGGCCGTCCGCGAGCTGGTTGCGTCAGGGGCAGGGATCGGATTTGTATCGCGCGCAGAATTCGGTCGCGATGATCGGTTACGTGAGATCGAATTGAAGGATGCCGACCTGCGCATGGGCGAAAGCATGATCTACATGACCCAACGGCGTGATGTGAAAGTGATCCGCGCTTTCATGGATTTTGTAAATGAGATTCAAGCCAAGAAAGGCACCCCCGCAGATGGATAGCTGCGGGGACGTCCATCGCAATCGTTACTGGCTGCGCCAGGCTTGTGTGCGTCGCAGGATGCCCTTGGACGCGATCAGGTGCAGGATGCGGGCCCCGGCATTGGTATAGAAGATCATCATACCCATCGCGGCAGCTGGCGCGATATCACCTGCATCATCCATGTTCAGCACCGCAATCGAGGCCAGTGTTGTCTTGGGTGAATACAGGAATACGACCGCAGAGACAGTCGTCATCGCGTTGACGAACAGGTAGATCGAGATATCAAGCACCGCAGGCAAACAGACCGGCACCGTCACCCGGGCGAACAGCTTCATTGTCGGCTGTTTGAGTGAAGCAGAGACTGATTCAAACTCTCGGTCCATCTGCTTGAGCGCGGTTACTGCGGTCAGGTGTGACACGGTATAGAAATGTGTCACCGAGCAGATCACAAGAATGGCCATGGTGCCATAGATCGCGTTCAACGGGTTGGCCGGGTTGTTGAAAAAAAAGATATAGGCCAAGCCCAAAACCATTCCCGGGATCGCCATGGGCAGCATGGCAAACATCTGGAACAACGCGCGTCCGGTTTTGAACCCGTTTGATTTTTCAACAAGATAGGCGCCGAAAAACACGACCGAAGTGCCGATCACTGCAGTCAGCAATGCCATCCTGATCGAGTTGAAATACGATGCCCAACCACCGCCATCCATGCGGTTGAAGTCATAGTTGCGCAGGCTCAGGCTCAGATCGTAAGGCCAGAATTTGATCAATGCAGCGAACTGACAGACCGCCAGAATGCCCACAATGAACAGGGCGACAAGGCTGCAATAGGCCAGCATGATACGATCAGTTTTTGGGTTCGGGTTCGGCTGATACGGCACGGAACGCGCCGACAGCAGTGCCACCTGTTTCGACTGCACCAACCGGTCTATCGCAAAGGCCAGGATCGCCGGCACCACCAGAACAACGGACACAACAGCGCCCATTTCAAAGTTCTGCTGACCGATCACCTGCTTGAAGATATCGACTGCCAGAACGTTGAACTGTCCACCAATAACCTTAGGAAGACCAAAATCCGTGATCACCAGGTTGAACACCACAAAAGCAGCTGAGATCAAACCATAGCGCACGCCGGGGATGGTCACGGTCCAGAAGGTCCGCCATGGCGTCGAGCGCAGACTGGCGGCCGCCTCGTACAGCCGGGCGTCGGAAATGGCCAAAGCTGTCGAAATGATGATGAACGCATGCGGAAAGGTAAAAAAGACCGAACCTATGATGATCCCGATAGGCCCATAGATACTGGCGCCAAACAGCAGTTCCTTGATCATACCCTGATTGCCGAAGAGATACACCAAGGCGATCCCCGGCAAGAGGGACGGCACAAGAATTGGGGCCATCGCAACCAGACGGAACAGACCTTTGAAGCGCATACAGCTGCGGTTCAGCGCATAGGCAAACCAGAAGGCCAGCGTTACGGTTATGATCGTAACGACGACAGATATCCAAAGTGAGTTCTTGATCGAGTTGAACAGTGCCGGGGTCGAGAAGTAGCTGACGAAGTTGTCCACGCCCGTCGATTTGACCGGCCGCAACTGAACCCTGCGGAACGTGTTCGAATCCAGTTCGACCCAATCGGTGCCAGTTTGCAGATTGGACCCGATCAGGAACCGCCCATCTGGTACGGTATTGCGGATCTGGTACATCACCGGGCTGCGGAAACTGAAATCCGGGAAAAACGGAGTGACAGACAGCCGTCCGTCCGAGCCGGTCGACAAGTCTTGTTCGCTATATGCTCCGGTTTCGGCATTCAGCTGAGCTCCATTCAGTACGGTGCCGCTGAATACGCCATTGTCGTCGCTGACCTGAAACTCGTATTGCGACAATTCCATGCGAAAGGTCGAAAACGATTTGGACAGCATCGCCCAAAGCGGAAACGCCAGTGTCACGACCAGATACAGGGCGATGATGATCATGCCGCCGCGCATAATGATATCGTCGCGGCTCAGCTTGCCCTTGATGATCGGGCCGGCGGGTAGAGAGGTGGTGTCGGTCATCAACCTTCCTCCGCCGGGGTGAAGGCCATCAGGCGGTTTCGGGGCAATTCGATCGTCATCCGGGCACCGTCTTCAAGGCGAAGGCGGCGGACCGCGTTGATCGAAAAATCCGCGATCAGTTCTTCGTCACCAAAAATCTGATGAGACAGGCGGCACCGCCAGAATGAGCCGAGGAACTCCATCTCAGCAATCGTGACTTCAAAGGCGTTTTCCGGCGTCGTAATAATGTCCGGCGCACCCGGTGAACGTGCGCCTTCACCATGCGGGATGATATCCTCGGGGCGGACGGCAGCGACGATGCGGTTGCCTTTCTGAAGGTCATGCGGCTCGCATTTCAGGGTCGAACCGCCCAATTCCAATGTCTCGGCATCGCCAGCTACGGCGGGCAGTTGGTTCATTTCTCCGATGAAGTCTGCCACGAACAGGTTGGCCGGATGGCGATAGATTTGGGTCGGGGTGCCGACCTGTTCGATCACGCCATGGTTCATGACCACGATCCGGTCAGCCATGGCCAGCGCTTCTTCCTGATCGTGGGTCACCATGACAGTGGTCACGCCAAGCTTGCGCTGCAGCTCTTTGATTTCATGACGCAAATGCACACGAACCTTGGCGTCCAGCGCTGAAAGCGGTTCGTCCAGCAGCAAGAGACCTGGATTGGTGGCGATGGCACGCGCCAGCGCGATGCGCTGTTGCTGCCCCCCAGAGAGTTGGGCGGGGTATTTGCGCCCCTGATCTGGCAGGCCCACCAATTTTAACAACTCGGCCACACGTACAGCGATCTCGGATTTGCTCCGGCCCGTGTTTTCCAGGCCAAAGGCGATGTTCTTTTCAATCGTCAGATTCGGGAACAGCGCATAAGATTGGAATACGATTCCGAAATCACGTTCGGAGGGGGGCAAGTTCGACACATCCTTGCCATCCTGCATAACCGTGCCTTTGGTTTGCAAATCCAGCCCCGCAATGGCGCGCAGCAAGGTGGTCTTCCCGCAGCCCGAGGGTCCCAGAAAACAGATGAATTCGCCCTCGTTAATGTCCAGAGAAATATCCCGGAGAGCCAGAAAATCGCCAAAAGCCTTCCAGAGGTCTTGGATACTCAGATAGAGATCACCGGGAGAGGTTTTCTTAAGCACGGGGAGTGGTCCTTGAGCTTTGCACAGCGGCCATGACGAGAGAGTGGCCAGAAATTCGCTGTGCCGTTCATTTGAGTTGTAGGGGGGAGTTTATCCAAAGGCCGGAGGGGCGTTAAGCCCCTCCGACGTGAGTGTTTATTCTTTGGGTTCGGACTTGCCGTCGTAACGCCCTTGCCATTCCTTCAGGATGGCGGCGCGGTTGTTGGCGGCGAATTCGAAATCATTGTCGATCATCGCGTCCAGCAGACCTTCGGGGAAGTGCTCAACCGGCTTTGCGATACCGGGGTAAGCAACAACCGCGTAGCCAACGTTATACATCTCGTTGGCCTCAGGCGTCACCGAGAAGTCCACCAGTTTCTGAGCGGCTTCCAGCTTGTCGGTGCCCGCGACAATCGCGGTTGCTTCCATGTCCCAGCCAACACCTTCGCTGGGAACGATGATGTCCAGCGGGGCACCGTCGGCCTTGGATTTTGCGCCGCGGAATGCAAATGAAATACCGATCGGAATCTCACCAGCGGCAGCCAGCTTACAAGGCTTGGAACCAGAGTGGGTATAGCGTGCGATGTTTTCATGCAGCGCGTCCATGTATTCCCAGCCGCCTTCTTCACCGAACATCTGCAGCCAGCTGGACACGTCCAGGAAGCCGGTGCCCGACGAATTCGGGTTCGGCATGATCACGTGACCCTGATACTGTTCGTCCGTGAGGTCCTTCCATGAGGTTGGCGGCGTCAGCCCGGCTTTTTCGGCTTCGACGGTGTTGTAGCAAACCGAAGCAACCCAAGCGTCCATGCCGACCCAGCTTGGTACATCGCCGCTGTCGACGAATTTCGCATCCAGCTTTTCGACACCAACCGGCGCATAGGGCTCAAGCATATCTTCGGACTTCAGCAGCAGCAGCGAGGTTGCCGCCAGACCCCAGATCACATCGGCCTGCGGGTTGTCGCGCTCGGCTAGCAGTTTGGCGGTGATGATGCCGGTGGAATCACGAACCCAGTTGATCTTGATATCTGGATGCACCGCGTTGAACTGTTCAGCGTAACGCGCCAGATCTTCTGCTTCGACAGCCGTGTAAACGGTCAGCTCGGTTTCCGCGGCGGCGGCCGTGGCCATGATGGCACCGGCTACGATCGCGGCGAACTTGGATGTTGTTTTTTTCATGTGTTCCTCTGTTGTGTTGATTATGACAGATGCGCCATTCTTGTGCGGCACTTCGATTAATTTGCTTCCATGACAGTAATTTGACAAAAACTGAAAACTAAAATCGATAATACCTACTATATGATAAGTTTTTTTTATATATTTCAGACTGACAAAAAATGTTGCATCCAGCAGGTGATACGCCGAATTTTCGTGCGGTTCCCGGGTCATGGCCTCTGCGGCCTGGACGCACCCTCGGTTGTGCTATTGAATTTTCGGGCGAACGGTAGGGCTTGTCGGGTGCCAGGCAACACTGATTTTACGGGAACCGCGTCGATTCCCGCAGGGTCTGAATGCAACAAACGGAACGAATCGACCTGTGTTCAGGTCTCGTTCGCGTGTTCACGATGGGGCATGTCTTCGATTAGGCGCGTTTCCAGAAGTTGACCATTGGAATATAGGATCGGTGTCGAAATGGCTGCGATATGGCTGTTGAATTCACGCAGCGCGCGTAAGGTTTCCAAATGCACATCGCTTGTTTCAAAGCTGTCGATCCTGCCCTTCTGCAGCCGGCGAAAGTGACGTTTGCGACTGTCGCGCTCGGCGCGTTTGATTTCCGTCTTTTCAAGGTTCAAAAGTCGCGCACTTTCGAGATCTTCCGAGATGATGACATTTGTTGCCAGCTTCAGGTTGGCGAGGATCTTCTCGTGCATTTCCTGAACCTCGGACCAGCCCTCCCGAGAGAATTGTTTTCCGCTTTTACCGAGCTCAGAGGCCAGTACCGTCAGTCGTTTGGCGACAACGTCGCCTGCTGTTTCGAGGCGTACGGCGTATTCCAGAACATCCCGGGCAATCTCGGCGTGTCTGGTATCCATCGTATCGTCGGGCAGGGACGCAACAAAAGCGCGAATATCGGTCAGGCACTGGTTCACATCCAAATCCATGGTCTGAACTGCTTCGATCTGTTTGGCGTCTGCGGTCTGGTACAGTTCAAGCAAAGGGCTGAACATTGTCTGTACCAGCTCCGCCATGCGCAATAGCTCGCGTTTAAGGGCCGAGACGGCAAGCGCGGGTGTTGCCGCGGATTCTGGGTCCAAAGCACTGACCGGACGGGCCAACGGGTCGGCCTCGGCCATAGGTTTGCCTATCGGGAACATACGTTCGATCCCCGACCCAAGCTTGCCGCAAAATGGCAGTGATAACAGCAACAAAGAGGCGTTGAAGGCGAGATGGACGTTGACCAGCATCTGACCGTTGTAGTCTCCGCTGATGACGCCCGCACGCAGGGTCAGATTGGCAGCAAACAGGCAAAACACTGCCCATGCGCCACGCAGCGCCAGATTGGCAAACGGAATATGTCGTGCCCGGATTTCCATTCCGCGCGTCAGCCAGACCGGTATCAGGGCGCTGCCCAGATTGGCGCCCAAAACCAGTGACAGCCCGGCCGAGAACGGCAGCGCACCGATCTGAACCAGCGTGACACACATCAGGATCGCGGCCACGGAGCTGTGCATGACAAAGGCCAGAGCAGCACCAACCAGAAAGGCGGTCACATAATCGCGGACCAGATAATCTGCAATTGCCGGCAGAAAAGCACTGTCGCGGATCGGGTCCATGGCTTCGCGCAAAAAGCGCAAAGAAATCAGGATGAACGCCACACCCATCAAAATGCGCCCGATCTGGCGTGGTTTCTTTCGATCAGACTTGACGAACAGCCAGCCTCCGATCGCCAGAAGCAAGGGAACCAGCCAGTCCAGCTCGAACGACAGAATCTGAATCACCAGGGCCGATCCAAGGTCGCCGCCCAAAACAATCGCAAGCCCCGCGGGAAAGGCAAGATAGCCGCCAGCGGCAAAGCCCGAAGCCAGCAAGGCAACTGCGGCCGAACTTTGCAGGACGACAGCCATCAACAGCCCCGTCACGCTGGAGCGAACCACGCCGCTGTTGCGTGTGAGCAGTCGCTGGAAAGAAGAACCATAGCTGCGTTCGATCCCGGTGCGCACCATGCGGACCGCAAACAGCAACAGCATTGTCGCACCTGCCAGTTGCGTTAAAAAAACCAATATTGCCATTATCCGTTGCCTTCAGATTCCGGCCGGTCTTCTGCCTGCCTGGGGATGCGGGAAAGGTGCGTTTGGATCAAGGAATGTTCTTTCATTCTTCGGGCGTCCAAGTTTTGATCTGCCATCGCGCCAGCTTTGCAGTCGTTTTCTTGCCAGGGGATGTGTCCGTAATCAGGTGATCCACCACATGTGGCTCAAAGCCTTGATGTGGCCCGGTCAAGTCGAATTTTTGGTGGACCATTGCGACGGTAACCTGGCTGGTCCGCTCGACAACGACGGATGCAAGATCGGCCTCGTTCGGGCTTTGGAACAGGAAGCCGAATTTCACATCCAGCGCGTCGGGGCTCAGGATGGCCATGTCATATGTGTAACGCCGGGCCTGGGTCTCGGCCATCAGGCCAAAAGCGCCCAATTCCTCTTTGCGCAGTTCGCCGCCCAGCAAGAATACGCGGTTTTCGTTATGCTCCAGTAACTTATGCGCCACATTCGTCGAATTGGTGACAACTGTCAGAGAATTTCTGGCCCGCAGTGCCTCAGCCACGAAAGCGGTTGTGCTTCCCACATCCAGAAACAGCGTCGCGCCGTCCGGAACGATTTCGGCTGTTAACTTTGCGATTTGTCTTTTTTCGTCCGTATGTTCGCCCAGCCGTTGGAAGAAACTGAATTCGTGCTGGGCTTCCAGCGATCGTACGCCGCCATGCGCACGTTCGACGATGCCCAGCTTGGACAGCGACTTTATCGTACGCCTTATTGTCTCGTCAGATACGCTCAACAACTCGGCCATATCTGCGTTACGGGCGTGACCGCCGAATTGACGCAAACCTTCAAGGAACTGCATCTCTCGCGGCGAAAGCGAATTCTTGCCCTTCATGAGGGTCTACCTTTTTAAGTTGTACAATTCTTGCACCGCTCAACAAGATAGTCCACAGTATTGTTGTTTTTGGCTATAAAAACCACAAAAATGGGGTTGCTTGGGTGACTTGTGGGCGCGAGTTGCTTTGCTCATCCAGTCCAGATTCTGCGCAAGGGCGCGGAGTTATGCAGATTTGTGCGCATAGCGGTACCTTTGTTGTCGCGACCTGGTTCCGGCGCTTGGGCGGTGCGAAATCTTATGTTTTCCGAAGCCTTGCGGAGGTGCTGCTTGAAGAGGTCGCAGGCAATCGCACCCCCTTGGGGCGTGCGTCGGCTTGTTTAAACCGTTGTCCGTCACGTACGAGACGTGACCTAAAGTCTGAATTGTCCGTCAGGCTGCAACAAGACCTGCAAGTCGCTGACCTGTTTACCCTCGATTCGACCAAGCAGCACCCGCGCCATGGCGCGACCGGTCTCCGAAAGATCTTCGGTCACCGTTTCGATTCTGGGTCTCAGGTAATTGGCGATGGGCGAGGCGCGTTTGGCCACCACATCCGCCTCGACGCCCGGTGTCCACCCTGCATCTGTCAACGCTGCAAGCGTCATCAGCGCCATCGCTTCTCCAACGCAAATATGTCCGTCCGGCGGATCGTCGCTGCGGGTCAGTTTCAGCAGTGTGTCTGATATTTGATCCGGAGGGCTGTCGAGGCTCACATTTTCGGGAATGGTGAATCGCACACCCAGCGAGCGAATGGCCTGCATCGCGCCGTATTGTAGATGTTGGCGGAAAGTGAAGCGCTCTTCCGGCATTACCATGCAGATGTGCTGACGTCCTTTTGCCACCAGCCGTTCGACCCCCAGTCGCGCGAACATGGCGTTATCGAAATCCACATAAGGGTGCTGCCGCGTGAAGTCGGTGCGCCCATGGCTGACAAACGGAAAATCGTGTTCCAGAAGATACCTGGCACGTACATCAAAGGACTCCGTGCGGGTGAAGACCACCGCATCGGCCAGTGCATTCCGCCGGATGTTGCGCACAACTTCAAGTCGGTCCGCCGCGATATGATCGGGCATAATGTTGATCGCGTATCCGGTGCCGGTCAGTCCCTGGGTAAAGCCGCGAATGAACTCGGATGTGAAGCCCAGAAACTCGTGATCAGGGTTCAGCAGTAGGCTGATGACCTTGGTGCGCCCCGTACGCAGACGCTGCGCTGCGCGATTGGGAACATAGCCAACCTGATCTGCAATCCGATGCACTTTTTCCCGCGTTGCCTTGGCGATACGCGGGTCATCCGCCAAGGCCCGCGAGACCGTCGTTATCGCAAAGCCTGCCAGATCAGCGACCGTGCGCAGGGTCGGGCGCGCGGCTTCTTCCGGTTGATCTGCGGTGTGTTCCTGCATGGGGCCTGCGAACGGTTGAGTCGTGTTTTGACACTGTAACAACAACATTTAAAACGTTGCAACACCGAAATTTAAAATCGTACATTCCGAGGAATGTCCTTAAAATATAAATGAAAACAATATACTAAATGATTTGCGTTCAATGAAAACAAACTATTGACAGATACCGTATTTGCAACGTTACATTAGCGAGTATATTCGACTCGGGAAAACCCGGTCTTCATCCACAGGGAGGTTATCGGATGAACATCACCAAGAAACTCAAGTTGAGCGCCGCCGCGCTGGCATTGACAGCGGGCGTGGCATCAGCTGGCGAGGTTGAGGTCCTGCATTGGTGGACGTCGGGCGGCGAAGCGGCAGCTCTGAACGTTCTGAAAGGCGATCTCGAAGGGCAGGGCATCGGTTGGCAAGACATGCCGGTTGCAGGCGGCGGCGGTGAAAGCGCCATGACCGTGCTGCGGGCCCGGGTCACGGCAGGCAATGCGCCGACCGCCGTGCAGATGCTGGGTTTTGACATTCAGGACTGGGCCGCCGAGGGCGCGCTGGCAAATCTGAACGACGTTGCCGCTCAGGAAGGCTGGGACGAGGTTGTGCCCGATGCGCTGAAGGCGTTTGCCAAGCATGACGGCAAGTGGATTTCGGCACCAGTGAACGTGCACTCGACCAACTGGGTGTGGGCGAACAAGGCCGTTTTGGATGCCAACGGTATTGCGCCTCCGACCAACTGGGACGAGTTCGTTGCCGCTGTAAACACTCTGAAAGAGGCTGGCATCACCCCGATCGCGCATGGGGGTCAGGCATGGCAGGACGCCACCGTCTTTGATGCGGTTGTTATGTCGACCATGGGCCCGGATGGCTACAAGGCTGCATTCATCGATCTGGATGAGGAAGCACTGGGTTCCGATGGGATGAAAGAGTCGTTCGAACGTATGGCTTTCATCCGCGACAACGTGGACGAGAACTTCTCGGGACGTGACTGGAACCTGGCAACAGCCATGGTCATCAACGGCGAGGCCGGTTTCCAGATGATGGGCGACTGGGCCAAAGGCGAATTCCTGAATGCGGGCAAAGTCCCGGGCGAGGATTTCCTGTGTTTCCGCTTCCCCGGCACCGCCGATCAGGTGACATTCAACGCCGACCAGTTTGCGATGTTCGATCAGGGCGGCACGGTGTCGTCCGAGCAGGCCGCTCTGGCCAGCGCGATTCTGTCGCCAAACTTCCAGTCAGCCTTCAACGTGGTCAAAGGCTCGGTGCCGGCGCGGACAGATGTGTCCGATGCGGATTTTGACGCCTGCGGCAAGCAGGGCATGAAGGATCTGGCAGCGGCAGCTTCTTCGGGTAACCTTTACGGTTCGATGGCGCATGGCCACTCGGCTCCGGCCTCGGTCAAGAATGCGATCTATGACGTTGTGACCGCTCATTTCAACGGCGAGTATGACAGCGAAACCGCTGTCGGCGAACTGGTCGACGCTGTGTCGATCGCCAAGTAACGCCTCCCGGACGGGGCGGCCGGTTCGCCGGTGGCCCTGTCCATACGTTCCCCCAACTCACATCCAAGAGGCAGCCCATGTCGAACATGGCCGAGGCGGATTTCAAAACCCGTCTGCAAAACTGGATACCCAAACTGGTCCTGTCTCCGTCGCTGGCGATGGTGCTGCTGTTTGTCTATGGGTTCATCCTGTTCACCGTCTATCTTTCCTTTACCGACAGCCGGATTTTGCCCAGTTACGGTATGGTTGGGTTCGAGAACTATGACAAACTGTTCCGCCTGAGCCATTGGAACATCGCGATCACCAATCTGGGCATCTTTGCATCGCTCTATATCGTGATCTGCTGTGCCATCGGCCTGGGTCTCGCGATTTTTCTGGACCAGAAAATTCGTGTCGAAGGCGGTTTGCGCACAATTTACCTGTACCCGATGGCGCTTAGCTTCATCGTGACAGGGACTGCTTGGAAATGGATGCTGGACCCTGGTATCGGCATCGAGAACACCATGCATTTGTGGGGTTTTGAGAACTTTGAGTTTGACTGGATCAAAGACCGGGATTTCGCCATCTACACCGTGGTCCTGGCCGCCGTCTGGCAGACCAGCGGCTTTGTCATGGCAATGTTTCTGGCCGGGTTGCGCGGCATTGATAACGAAATTCTGAAAGCTGCCCAAATGGATGGCGCGTCGAATTGGAATCTGTACCGCCGTATCATCATCCCGCAGTTGCGACCCGCTTTTTTGTCGGCCTTCGTGATCCTCAGCCACCTTGCAATCAAAAGCTATGACCTTGTTATCGCGCTGACCGGCGGTGGTCCGGGTCGGGCGACTGAACTGCCTGCAACATTCATGTATTCCTACACATTTACGCGGAATCAGATGGGGATTGGTGCGGCCTCGGCGGTGATCATGCTGATGACCATTGCTGCGATCATGATCCCATATCTTTACGCCGAATTGCGGGAGAAGAAATAATGTCTGTCGCAACACAAGATACCGCAATCCGCACCGGTCGCGTCACGCGAACCCTGATTTACGTCACCTTGCTGGTCTTTGCGCTGTTCTACCTTCTGCCGCTCTTTGTTATGGTGATCAACTCGCTCAAGCCGCTTGAGGAAATCACCGGAGGCAACATCATTGCCTTGCCCGAGGTCTGGACGCTCGATGCCTGGAAAAAGGCGTGGTCCGAGGCGCAGGTGGGCGTGAACCAGACCGGGTTGAAGCCGTATTTCTGGAACTCGATCAAGATGGTGGTGCCGGCGGTGATCGTCTCGACCATGCTTGGCGCGCTCAATGGATATGTGTTGACCAAATGGCGGTTCCGGGGCGATACGATCCTGTTTGGCCTGATGCTGTTTGCCTGCTTCATCCCCTTTCAAATCGTTCTGATCCCGATGGCCCGCGTGCTGGGCCTGTTGGGTCTGGCCGGGTCAACCTGGGGTCTGGTGCTGGTGCATCTGGTTTACGGTGTCGGCTTTACCACGCTGTATTTCCGCAATTACTATGCCGCATTCCCGACCGAGCTGGTGCGGGCAGCGCAGATCGACGGCGCCGGGTTCTTTCAGATTTTCTGGCGCATCCTTCTGCCGTCGTCGGGTCCGATCATCGTGGTCAGCGTCATATGGCAGTTCACCAATATCTGGAACGACTTCCTGTTCGGGGCGTCCTTTGCAGATTTCGACAGCCAGCCGATGACTGTCGCGCTGAACAACCTCGTGCAATCTTCAACGGGTGTTAAGGAGTACAATGTGCACTTTGCAGGTGCCATCCTTGCTGCCCTTCCCACTCTTCTCGTCTATGTCGTCGCCGGTCGCTATTTTGTGCGCGGTCTGATGGCAGGCTCTGTCAAAGGCTGATCCAATGGGTTTTCTTGATATCGACAACGCAACCAAATCCTACGGCTCGGTCGAGGTCCTGCACAAAGTGGACATCGCCGTGGAAGAGGGCGAGTTTCTTGTCCTTGTTGGTCCGTCCGGCTGTGGCAAATCCACCTTGCTTAACATGATCGCGGGGCTGGAAGAGATCACCAGCGGCGAGATCCGGATCAAGGATCAGGTGATGAACGGGGTGCACCCGTCGAACCGCAATATCGCGATGGTGTTCCAGTCCTACGCTCTCTATCCAAACATGACCGTGGGGCAGAACATCACCTTTGGCCTTGAGATGCACGGTGTGCCCAAGGAGGATCGTGAAAAGGCCATGGCGGACGTTGCCAAATTGCTGCAGATCGAACAGTTGCTGGATCGCAAGCCGGGCCAGCTGTCCGGCGGGCAGCGTCAGCGGGTGGCCATGGGCCGGGCGCTGGTGCGCGACCCGGACGTGTTCCTGTTTGACGAGCCGCTGTCGAACCTTGATGCCAAGTTGCGCGTCGATATGCGGACCGAGATCAAGAAGCTGCACCAGAAGCTGGGCACCACCATCGTCTACGTGACCCATGACCAGATCGAGGCTTTGACCCTGTCGACCCGCATCGCGGTGATGAATGGAGGCTATGTTCAGCAGTTGGGCACGCCCAAGGAAATCTATGACACACCGGCCAACCTGTTCGTGGCGACCTTTATGGGTTCGCCGTCGATGAACCTTATCGAGGTTGCCTTGCGGTCTGAAAGCAACGCGCTTTATGCGGATACGGTAAATTCGGACGGTGACAAGATCAGCCTGGCCATTTCTGACCCAACGCCAAACCAGATGGGATATGCGGGCCAGTCTGTTCTGCTGGGCGTGCGCCCTGAGGCGTTGACCGATATCGAAGGCGCTGATCAGACGTCGCGCCATGTTGAACAGGTTCAGTCCAATGTTGATGTGATCGAACCCGCCGGGTCTGACACTTTTGTCGCGACCACGATCGGGGGTGCTGAATGCGTCGCCCGCATGCGCGCCGACACAAGCGTCTCGGTCGGACAGAGCACGACATTTGCTGTCAACATGGAGAAAGTTGTCCTGTTCGACAAGAAAACCGAAAACAGGATCGCTTGATCGGCGTGGAGTGGTGTTTCGAGATTAATCTCGGGGCCTTGTAGCAATTTGTGTTTCGGGGTCCGCTCATCGTTCTGGACAGATCGGGTTGGATCGGCATGATGCAATTCATGCCCTTACAGATCTTTGAAATTTCGGATGCCTCCCACCATGTTCCGCTCTGGTTGACGTCTGGGGATCGATGCCGGTCCACTTCCGAACAAGCTGTGTGCGCATGCTGAGTTTCCGGTCACAGAGGGTCATCGCGATTGGCGAAGCGATGATTGAATTGGCTGATATCGGTGATGGGACCTATCGCCGAGGGTTTGCCGGTGACACGTTCAATACGGTCTGGCACATGGCGCAGATACCCGAGCATGCGGGTCAGGTTGGCTTTGTGACCAAGGTTGGAACGGACACTGTATCGAATGCGTTCGTGGCACAGGTGCGCGAGGATGGGCTGGACGCCGGGTGCATCGGACACGAGACTGCGCGCACCATGGGGCTTTACATGATCGAGCTGAACGGGGTGGAGCGCAGCTTTCAGTATTGGCGCGACTCATCGGCAGCGCGTCATGTGGCGGATGACCCGGACTGGCTGACCCGCGTGATCAATGGAGCTGGGCTTGTGCATCTGTCCGGCATTACTTTGGCTATACTTTCGCCCGCCGCGCGGCACACCTTGTTGACGGTCCTGGCCGCAGCGCGCTCCCAGGGGGTTGTGGTGTCCTTTGACCCGAACGTCCGGCCTCGCCTCTGGTCGTCCAGTGATGAGACTCGCGAGGTTTTGGCGATGTTCAATACAATTACCGACATAGCGCTACCCAGTTTTGACGATGAAAACGCGCTTTGGGGGGATGCGACGCCTGTCGATACGCTGGACCGCCTGCGGCAGGCAGGGGTTGCCGAAATCGTCGTCAAGAACGGAAAAGATGCGGTCGCGGCCTGGACTGATGGAAATGTAACCCGGGTCGAAACCCCATCGGTCGAGGGCATTCGCGATACTTCCGGTGCCGGAGACGCCTTTAACGCAGGCTATCTGTCAGCCCGTTTGCAGGGCCATGGGCAGGGCACGGCCGTACAGTGGGGTCAAACCGTCTCGGGCGAAGTGATCCGACATTTTGGCGCACGGATCCCTAAAGATCACATGCCCCAACTGGGTTAGTGACTCAGATCTGGCCGAAAACCTCTCTCGCTGAAACGACGTGAGTGATAACTGGAATTGTGCCGCATTGCGGTACACTATACCGCATATTTACATCTTTCCCCATAGACGATAAACCGACGATGCAGCCTGCAAGGAGAGTGCATTGCATCGAATCCACCAGCTGATCGAAGACAAGGACCCGGCGGGGCTGGCCATTATCGATCATGATGGCGCGATTTTTTCTTATGGAGATCTCAGGGAAGCGGTGGAGGTTGCGGCAACTATGCTTCAATCCTGCGGCGTGCGGCCGGGGGATCGAGTTGTTGTACTGGCAGAGAATTGCGGGACTTATGCGGCCGTCATATTGGCGCTAAGCAAGCTCAGTGCCTGGATCGTTCCCCTCAATGCGCGCGCGACTGAACGTGAGGTTGATACTGTTCTTGCTCATTCCGGCGCGCGATGCGTGGTCTGCACAGTGGGCGTTTCAGAGGCAGCAAGGGCGCATGCGGAACGGCTTGGGGCTGGGACCAGAGGCCAGATATTGCGTGGACCACTGGCTATTTCCGCGCCGAGGGAAACGCAGGTGGAACCGATTGAGAACGGAGCCGGACAAGTTGCCACGATCCTTTATACGTCGGGAACAAGCGGCGCGCCTAAAGGTGTGATGCTGACCCATGACAATCTGCTGTTTGCGTCGCGGTCCTCGATGCGCCGTCGGCAGGCAACTGCTGCGGATCAATCTCTGGCTGTCTTGCCCGGCACTCATATATTTGGATTTACATCGATTATCCTGACCATGTTCCTGGCGGGAGGCAGTCTACGGTTCCAACCCCGGTTCGACCCGGCGCTCGTGATCGAGGGATTGCAAAGCGGTGCCACGATGCTGTCGGGCGTGCCGCAGATGTTCGCGTTGCTACTCAGGCACTGCAAGGATAACGGTATCGATAGGGTCGAAACCGGGTTGCGTTATTTGTCATCCGGGGGCTCGCCGCTTGATCCCAGTTGGAAACGCCGGGTCGAGCGGATTTTCGGCCAGCCCATCCACAACGGCTATGGCCTGACCGAAGGATCACCGGGTATTGCCACCACGCAGATCGAGACTCCGCCGCAGGACGATTGCGTTGGTCCAGCATTGCCGGGGGTTGAGGTTCGGCTGGACAATCCCGGTGCTGACGGAGTCGGCGAGTTGCTGGCGCGCGGGCGCAACATCATGTTGGGTTATTACCGCAATCCTGAGGAAACGGCCAAAGCTTTCACCGCTGATGGGTTCTTGCGTACCGGCGATCTGGCGCGGATCGAACCGGACGGACGTATATACATCGTTGGTCGTTGCAAAGAGGTCATCATTCATTCGGGCTTCAACGTTTACCCGCCCGAGATCGAAGCGGCGCTGAACGCGCATCCATCGGTTATACAAGCCGCAGTGGCAGGTCGTTCGCGGGACGGGAACGAGGATGTCCTGGCTTTTGTAACCTTGCGCGCAGCGGTCACCGCGTCCGAGTTAAAGGCATATCTCCGGGAAGATTTGGTTCGATACAAAATCCCGCATCACATCGTAATCGCAGACACGTTGCCCGAGGCGGCGACGGGGAAGATACTGAAACACAAGCTGGTCGAGACCTTTGCGTCCGAACTGGCACAACTGGATGAAGAGGCCCAACATGCTTGACGCTTATATCTACGACGGGCTGCGCAGCCCATTTGGTCGCCACGGTGGCGCGCTCGCCTCGGTCCGGCCCGATGATCTGGCGGCGCAGGTCCTTGAGGCGCTGGTAAAGCGAAGTGCGTTCGATGCTGCCGAAATTGAAGACGTGATTTTGGGGAATGTGTGTCAGTCCGGCGAGGACAGCCGCAACGTCGCCCGCTATTGCACGCTGTTGGCCGGGTTGCCGATCGAGGTTGGCGGTCTCACCGTCAACCGCCTCTGTGGATCCGGCATGTCGGCGGCGCTGGACGCCGCGCGCTCGGTCACTGTGGGCGAGGCGGACCTGTATGTTGCAGGCGGTGTCGAAAGCATGACCCGAGCGCCTTTTGTCATCGCCAAGTCGGAAACGGCCTTTGCCCGCCAGTCGCAGATTTTTGACAGCGCCATTGGGGCGCGGTTCTCGAACCCCAAAATGACCGAAAGCCACGGCGAATTTCCGATGCCAAAAACCGCTGACAATCTGGCCGAAGACTACCAGATTACCCGCGAGGCGTCGGATCAGTTCGCCCATGCCTCGCAGGTGCGGTTCGAAGCGGCCCGGGCACGCGGTTTCTTTGAAGCCGAAATCACCCCGGTCACCGTGACGGGCCGTAAGGGGGCAACGCACGAGGTGGTACAAGACGAACATCCCCGCCCGGATGTGCAGTTGGAGAAAATGGCAGCGCTGCGGACGATTTTCCGGGGTGGCGTGACGACGGCGGCGAATGCGTCGGGCGTGAATGATGGCGCGGCGATGTTGATGATCGGCGCCAGAAGCGACCGTGCGGCCCCGCGCGCCCGTATCGTGGCGGGTGCCATTGCTGGTGTGCCGCCCCGGATTATGGGTATCGGCCCAGCTTTTGCAGTGCCCAAGGCGTTGGAACGCGCGGGACTGACACTGGACGATATGGACCTGATTGAGGTCAATGAAGCCTTTGCGGCGCAAGTTTTGGCTTGTTGCAAACATCTTGATCTGGACCCTGCCGACAGTCGCCTGAACCCCAATGGCGGTGCGATTGCGGTCGGACATCCACTGGGAGCGTCCGGCGCACGGATCATCCTGTCCGCGATGCGGCATCTTGAAGAGACCGGCGGGCGGTATGCGTGCCTGTCCATGTGTATCGGAGTAGGGCAGGGGATTGCTCTGGTCCTTGAGCGTGTCGAATAGGGCGTCCGGGGTCCCGCATGTCCGACGCTGACAGAGACCGCCGGTTCGCCACTACACTCGCCAAGGGGTTGCGCATAATGCAGGCCTTCAAGCCGGATGACGCGTCGCTGGGCAACCGGGAACTGGCCCGGCGGACGGGTATGCCGCCCTCAACGGTGACGCGAATGACGTTCACGCTGGCTGCGATGGGATTTCTGGAACAGCTTCACCCTTCGGAAACCTATCGGCTTGGCCCGTCGGTTATGGCCTTGGGGTATACTGCGCGCGCCGGTTTGTCGTTCCTGCCGATGGCCGAGAATGTGATGCAACAACTGGCCGACGACACTGGTGTTTTGGTCGCTCTGACGATGCGTCATGGTGATGCGGCGATGCTGACGCGCTGTTGGCGACCGCGCGATGCATCTTCGCTTTGGCTTAGTGAAGGGCACCGTATACCGATGGAACAAAGCGCGGCCGGCCGGGTCATGCTGGCGGCAGATGCAACACACAAGGGCATGACCGACCAGCTTTGCGCGGACCGGGCTCAGTTGGAAAGCCGGGGTTATGTAACCTCATTCGGGGGCTGGAATAGCGGCGTCAATGCCTGCGCAGTGCCGTTTTGCAGCACCCCGGGCGCGCAACCTCTGGCGTTTTTATGCGGGGCCAATGCGACAGATCTGGACGCTGACCGGCTGGAGCAGAGCGTAGCCCCCAAACTGCGCGACACGGTACAAACACTCAGGCTGAGCCTCGGGCTCGCATGACAGAAAACAGGAGATAACCATGGCTGCAGTCGACATTCGCAAGGACGGTGAAATTGCCCTCGTCAAGATCGACAACCCGCCGGTGAACGCGGCCGGTTACGACGTACGTGCCGGGCTGGTGCAAGCTGTGCAACAACTGGCTACGGATGATGCTATAAAGGTCATCGCACTCTATGCCGCAGGCCGGACCTTTGTTGCAGGGGCTGATATCCGAGAGTTCGGCCAGCCGCCAAAACCACCACTTCTGCCCGAAGTCTGTGAAATACTCGAAGCAAGCGCCAAGCCGATTGTCTGTGTTCTTCACGGCAC
This sequence comes from Ruegeria sp. AL1, assembly GCF_056540905.1. Lineage (NCBI taxonomy): Bacteria > Pseudomonadati > Pseudomonadota > Alphaproteobacteria > Rhodobacterales > Roseobacteraceae > Ruegeria > Ruegeria sp. AL1. The sequence goes on along the minus strand of NZ_JBQFXP010000006.1, from coordinate 234,104 downwards.
CACGCTGGGGGGCGGTCTGGAGATTGCGCTAAGTTGTCAGGCACGTGTAGGGATCAAGGGTCTCAAACTCGGCTTGCCAGAGGTCAATCTTGGTCTGTTACCCGGGGCGGGGGGTACCCAGCGTCTGCCGCGTCTGGTTGATGGGCAAACCGCGCTGACAATGATCACGTCCGGCAAGCCGATCTCGGCGGAAGCCGCCCTAAAGGCCGGGTTGCTGGATAATCTGCAAGAAGGTGACCCCGAAAGCGTCGCAACGAACAGCGCGCGTCAGGTGCTGGACGGCACGCTGCAAACCCGTGTGACAGCGGAACAGGTCAACCGCATTACAGTTGAACAACTGGATACGTTCCGTGCGCAAGCCAGGGGTGAAGTCACCTTGCGCGCCTTGAAAGCGGCGGAAGCCAGCAGTTTGCCCCTCAAGGATGGGCTACAGGCTGAACGCGCGCTGTTTGTCGAAGCTTTGGGAAGCGACGCGCATAAAGGTCTGAAACACGCCTTCTTTGCCGAACGCGCCGTGGCGCATATCCCTGAAGCCGACGCCGAAGCACGCGATGTCAAATCCGGCGGCGTCGTCGGCGGCGGTACGATGGGTTCCGGTATCGCGACAGCGATGCTGTTGGCGGGGCTTCCCGTGTGCCTGATCGAAATGGAAGAAGATCGTGTCGCTTTCGCGCGTACAACCATCGGTAAGAATCTTGAGGGGGCAGTCAAACGCGGGAAGTTGACCGAGGCCCAACGCGATGCGGCGCTTTCCGCTCTGACTTGTACCACAGATATGAATGCGTTGGCGGACGCGGATGTGGTGATCGAGGCCGTATTCGAATCCATGGACGTCAAGCGAGAGGTGTTCGGCAAGCTGGACAGGATTTGCAAGTCGGACGCTATCCTGGCAACCAACACCTCATATCTGGATGTGAACGAAATCGCAGCCACGACCGGGCGGCCTCAGAATGTGATCGGGCTACATTTCTTTTCACCGGCGCATGTGATGCGTCTGCTTGAAGTGGTGGTGGGCCGCGAAACCGCGCCCGAAATTGTTGCGACCAGTTTCAAACTGGCAAAGGCGCTGCGCAAGATCGCCGTGCGGTCCGAAGTGTGCGACGGGTTTATCGGCAACCGCGTTCTGGCGCATTACCGCAAATCCACAGCCTATATGCAGCTTGATGGCGCGCCATTTGACCAGATCGACAGGGCTTTGGAAGATTTCGGGTTTGCCATGGGGCCCTTCGCGGTCTCAGATCTGGCAGGGCAGGATATCGGTTGGGCCACGCGCAAACGGCAAGCCGAGTTCCGCCCGACCGAAGAGCGGTATGTCGAGATCGCGGATCGTATCTGTGAGCAGGGTTGGTTCGGGCGCAAGACCGGCAAAGGATTTTATATCTATGACGGCCAGACCCGCAGCGTGAACCCCGCCGTGGGTGAATTTGCCGAGGCAGAGCGGGCCGCCAAGGGCATCACGGCCAGAACGTTTACGGATCAAGAAATTGTGGATCGCTACATGACTGCAATGGTGTCCGAGGCCGCGCGGGTGGTCGAAGACAAGATCGCTTTGCGTCCCATCGACGTGGATGCGGTTTTTCTGTTTGGCTATGGTTTTCCGCGCCATTGGGGTGGTCCGTTGCAATATGCCGATATCACCGGCTTGGACGTTTTGGTCTCGCGCATCGAGCAATATGCTCGTGAAGACTCCCATTACTGGCAGGTGCCCGCGCTTCTGCGCGACCTGGCGGGTTCCGGGCGGAGCTTTGATGATCTGAACAAGGCGTCCTGAACATGGATATGCGTTTCACCCCAAAGGAAGACGCGTTTCGCACCGAGGTCCAAGCGTTTCTTGACCAGAACCTGTCCGAAGATCTGATCCGCAAAGGCCGGAACGCCGAGCCGCTGACCAAAGAGGATATGGAGGGCTGGCATGCGAAATTGAACGCGCGCGGGTGGCTAGCCGCGACCTGGCCCGTTGAATACGGCGGGACGGGTTGGACCGCGGTTGAGCGGCATATCTTCGAAGAAGAGTGCGCTCTTGCCAACGCGCCCCGAACGGTTCCGTTTGGATTGAATATGCTGGGTCCGGTGCTGATCAAATTTGGCACCGAACAGCAGAAGGCCGAGATTTTGCCGCGCATATTGGATGGTTCGGACTGGTGGTGTCAGGGCTATTCCGAACCGGGCGCGGGGTCTGATCTGGCCAGTCTGAAAACCCGGGCCATTCGCGACGGGGACGCATATGTGATCAACGGCCAGAAAACCTGGACCACGCTCGGACAATACGCAAACAGGATTTTCTGCCTTGTGCGCACCTCGACCGAGGGCAAGCCGCAGGAAGGCATAAGTTTTGTGCTTGTGGATATCAGCACCCCGGGGATCGAAACGCGCCCGATCAAACTGCTGGATGGCGGGCACGAAGTGAACGAAGTGTTCTTTACAGACGTGCGCGTGCCCATTTCCAATCTGGTGGGTGTGGAAAACAAAGGCTGGACCATCGCCAAATATCTGCTGACCCACGAGCGGACGAACATTGCCGGGGTCGGGTTTTCGACTCGCGATCTGGAAAAGCTCAAGAATTTGTCCAACCGGATCGTCAGAGCGGGAAAGCCACTGGCACAAGACCCACTTTTTGCAGCCGAGATGGCCGAGGTCGAAATTGATCTAGAGGCGCTGCGGGTCATGAACCTGCGCATGTTGTCAGCCGCGAAAGAAGGTGCTGCGTCGGGCCCTCAAAGCTCGATGCTCAAGATCAAGGGAACGGTGATCCGACAGAGAATCCTGGCGCTGACCCGTATCGCACTTGGGTCGGCCGCCTGTCCGTTTCCAGCCAGCGCGCTACCCGAAAACGCGATGTCGGTGCCGGAAGAAGCCGCAGGGGCCGCCGCCACCTATTTCAACAACAGAAAGCTCTCGATCTTCGGGGGATCGAACGAAATTCAGCGCAACATCATTGCCAAAGACCTGTTTGGAGGCTGACCGATGGATTTTACCCTGACCGAAGACCGCCAGATGTTGTCGGACAGCCTGCGGCGATATCTGACACAGCAATATGATTTCGATACGCGCGCAACTGTCGTCGAAACAGCTCCGTATCATTCACCTGCCAAATGGGCGGAACTGTCCGCGTTAGGTGTGGTTGGGGCATTTGTTTCTGAAGAGTGTGGCGGCTTTGGCGGTGAGGGGTTTGACATCACCACTGTGTTCGAAGAATTGGGGCGCGGGCTTTGCCCTGAGCCCATGTTGGCCGCTTTGATGAGTGTTCGCGCCTGTGCCAACTGCGGGTCCCTCGATCTCGTTCAGCAGATGATTGCCGGCGAAAAGCGCCTGTGTCTGGCGGTGTTCGAACCGGACGCGGATTCACTGCCCTTGATACGCGCCAGCGCGGACCGTTCGGGCGATGGCTGGGTCCTTAATGGGCGCAAAACAGTGGTGTATGGTCTGCCGGGTGCTGATGGCGCTCTGGTTGCCGCGCGTATGGGGGCAAGTGTTGGCCTGTTTCTGGTCGAAGCGTCTGAGACAATCGACTATGCGATGATCGATGGCGGCGGCGCAGGAGAACTGATCCTCGATACGACCCCAGCCATCTGCCTGCACGAAACGGCCGGTGACATGATCGAGGCCACGTTGGATGCCGGGCGTCTGGCCCTGTGCGCCGAGGCGGTCGGAGTCATGGGGGTACTGTTCGACATGACGGTGGACTATCTCAAACAGCGCAATCAGTTTGGACGCCCGATTGCACGTTTCCAGGCTTTGCAACATCGCGCCGTCGATATGGCGATTGAAATCGAGCAATGCCGGTCGATCACCATTCTGGCGGCGAGCAAGCTGGACAGTGCCGAGGCCGGAAAATTCATCGCAATGGCCAAACAACTGATCGGGCGCGCTGGGGCGATGATCTCGGAAGAATGCATTCAGTTGCATGGTGGGATTGGCATGACATGGGAATATCCCGGATCGCACTATGCCAAGCGGCTCGCGATGATTGATCATCAACTTGGCGACCGCTACGCGCAGTTGAACCGCGTAATGGCGGGTTGAGACCCCGAGATCAAAGACAGGCGGATTGCCAATAAGTCAACGCCCCTGTTGCCGCGACGGCATGGTTGCGCCAACCTATTGAACCCTCATTTTATGGCCATCACTGCACACCGCCGGTTCATGGTGCCAGGAAGGGGAAAGTCGCTTGGTCTTTGATTATGTAATTGTCGGGGGCGGGTCGGCGGGCTGCGTGCTGGCGAGCCGGTTGACCGAAGATCCTGAAGTTACTGTCTGCCTGCTTGAGGCGGGCGGGGCTGGAAACAGCCTGCTGGTCCGCATGATGCTGGGCGGTGCCATTATGATCCAAAACAAGCCTGTTCAGATCAACAACTGGTGCATGGAGTCGGTTCCGCAGCCCGGTCTGAACGGGCGAACAACTTACCAACCACGCGGCAAAGCGCTTGGCGGCTCGAGCGCAATCAATGCGGCGCTGTATGTGCGCGGGCAGAGGCAGGATTATGACGACTGGGCCAATCTTGGCAATGACGGCTGGGATTGGGACAGTATGCTTCCCTACTTTAAGAGAGCAGAAAACAATCAACGGGGCGCCGACGCTGAACACGGTGCGGATGGTCCCTTGCAGGTGTCGAACCAGCAGGCTCCGCGCGACATCTCTTATGCCTTTGTCGAGTCCGCCGCTCGGCTGCAGCATCGTCGGGTGGACGACTTCAATCGGGGAGATCAGGAAGGGGTCGGCCTCTATCAGGTGACTCAATTCCACAACGCGGACAAGAATGGCGAACGTTGCTCGGCAGCTGCGGGTTATCTGTTTCCGATCATGAATCGTCCGAACCTGACGGTCGTTACTCAAGCCTCGGTCCAGCGAGTGATACTGGATGGCAAACGTGCAACCGGAGTCTTGTACCGCCACAAAGGAAAGGATGTTGAGGTCACGTCCCGCCGCGAGGTTCTGGTCTGCGCCGGAGCCCTGAAATCACCTCAGATTCTACAACTTTCCGGCATCGGAAATGGGGATGACCTGGCAGGTCTTGGCATCAATGTTGCGAATGATTTACCGGGCGTGGGTCAGAACCTTCAGGATCATCTTGATTTTTCTTTATCCTTCCGAAGTACGTATAAGGACAATCTGGGCATCAGTCCAAAAGGCGGGCTGAACCTTCTGCGCCATGTCCTGCAATGGAAAAAGGACGGCAAGTCCATGGCTGCGTCACCGGTGGCCGAAGGCGGTGCCTTCCTGAAAACCTCACCCGATCTGGATCGCCCGGATATTCAGCTGCATTTCATGATGACCATCGTGGATGATCACCTGCGCAAACTGTATTGGGGGCATGGTTACAGTTGCCATATGTGCAAGCTGCGCCCTGAAAGCCGTGGCCGCGTGTTTTTGCAAAGCACTGATCCTTTCGCGATGCCCGGGATTGATCCGGCATTCCTGAGCGACCCGCGTGACCTTGAAACCATGATCAAAGGAGTACGGATCGCCCGTGAAATCATGAAATCGCCCCCACTGGCCGAATACGAGCTTTCCGAGATGCACGGAACAGACACAGCCAGCACGGGCGCTGATTGGGAACGTCATATTCGCGCCCGCGCAGATACGATCTATCACCCGGTCGGGACGTGCAAGATGGGTGTAGACGAAATGGCCGTGGTTGACCCTTCGTTGCGGGTGCGTGGAGTTGATGGGTTGCGGGTTGTCGATGCGTCGATCATGCCAAACCTGATTTCGGGCAATACCAACGCGCCGACCATTGCCATCGCAGAAAAAGCAGCCGATCTGATCCGCAAAACTGCCTGATATCCGGAACCAGGCATCCCGCCAATCGATCTGCTAAACTAGGTCCTGCGATGAGAATGCCAGCCGATCAGGCTCAGGCAGGCAAACAACAGTGCCGCAACACAGACGATAGACGGGCCTGCCGGGGTGTCGAAGATATATGCGGCCCGCAAACCCGCCACGGCGGAAAAGGCACCAATGGCCGCAGCGACCACGGCCATGGCTTCGGGTGAGCGCGCCAGACTGCGCGCGGCGGCGGCAGGGATGATCAGCATCGCCGCAATCAGCAGAACCCCCACCACCTTGATGGCCACAGCGACCGTGACCGCGAGGCACACGGTCAGTATCAATTGCTCGCGTTTGGGATCAAAGCCGCTCGCATAGGCCAGTTCCTCGTTCAGGGTTGCCGTCAACAGGCGTGACCATCGCCATGCAATCAGCGCAATGACAAGCGCCGCGCCGCCCCATATCACCAACAGATCGGTGCGGGATACGGCAAGAATGTCACCAAACAGATATGCCATCAGATCGATGCGCACCCCGGACAGGAACGAGACAGCGACAAGCCCGAAAGCAAGCGCCGAATGCGCCAGAACACCCAGCAGCGTGTCCATCGCATAGCCGCGCCCGGACAGCAGCGTAACAGTCAGTGCCATGGCCAGCGCGACAGCCAGCGCTCCGGCAAAGATCGACATCTGAAAGGTCAGCGATAGCGCGACGCCAAGGATCGCGGCATGGGCGGTGGCGTCTCCGAAATACGCCATGCGCCGCCAGACCACGAAACAGCCCAACGGTGCAGCAGCGCAGGCGACGCCAATGCCCGCCAGCGCGGCGCGCGTCATAAAATCATCAAGCATTACTCTGCCGCTTCCTGAGAGTGCTCACATTGGTCGTGATTATGGTCATGATCATGGCGGTACAAGGCCAGAGCCCCGCCTGTTCCGGTCCCGAACATGGCGCGATACTCCGGTGCCGAGGCCACCACGGCCGGAGAGCCTTCGCAACACACATGGCCATTCAGGCAGATCACCCGGTCAGATGCGCTCATGACCACATGCAATTCGTGACTGATCATCAGAATTGCGCAGCCGGTGTCACGGCGCACGTCCTCAATCTGGCGGTAAAACGCCGCCGATCCCGGCTGGTCAAGCCCTTGGGTCGCCTCGTCCAGCAGCAGGACGTCCGGTTGGTTGATCAGGGCCCGAGCCAGCAGAACGCGCTGAAACTGACCGCCGGACAGCTGCGACATCTGCCGGTTTAGCAGGTCCGGCACGCCAGCGGCTTCAAGCGCCTTAGCGCAGGTCGCACGCGACACTGGATCGGTCAGACGCATGAACCGCTCGACCGAAATTGGCAGTGTCGGATCAATATGCAGCTTTTGCGGCACATATCCGATTTTCAATCCCGGTTTCCGATGCACTTTCCCGGCGGATGGTTTGGCAGCTCCGATAATGGCGCGTAAAAGGCTTGTCTTGCCGGACCCGTTGGGGCCAACAATCGTCACGATCTCTCCGGGATCGATCACCATGTCGACATGGCGCAGCACAGTATTGGCCCCATAACGCACGCTTAGGTTTTTGACGGTAATGGCACTCATTTTCCGGCTTTCTCTGAGCAATCGGGGCAAAGCCCTTCGGCTTCGACAACGGTCCGTTCGATCTCGAAACCTGCTGCGCGTGCAGCAGCGCCCAGCATGCCTTTGGAAGGGCCTGCCTGCGCTTCGGCGACGCCATCGCATTTTCTGCAAATCATAAACGCCGGGGAATGTGCCGCGCCGGGGTGCGAACAGGCAACGAACGCATTCAGACGTTCGATCTTATGGACAAACCCGTTCTGAACCAAGAAATCCAGCGCCCGGTATGCCACCGGAGGTTGCGAGCCGAACCCATCCTCGCGCAACCGGTCGAGAAGTGCATATGCACCCAGCGCGCGATGTTCCTGCAGCAGGATCTCCAGAACTTTTCGCCGAACAGGTGTCAGGCGCAGGCTTTGCTCTTTGCACCGGGCCTCGGCCGTAGCCAATGCCATCGCGACGCACGAGGCATGGTCGTGCTTCTGAAAGCCGACCGGTGTGGTTTCGCCAACCGGGTTCGGGCGCGTCTCACTTGTCATGTTATTCCATATCATATAATCAGTCGGCAATGTTATAAAATCACACAGAGGGTTCGATGTCCAGAAAGCTTCTTTCATTGTCTTTTACGGCAACACTATTAGGTGGAACAGCCATCGCTGATGTCCCGAATGTTGCGGTAGACATCGCGCCGGTGCACTCGCTGGTGGCGCGGGTCATGGATGGGGTTGGATCCCCCGACCTGATTGTTCAGGCTGGCGCCTCGCCGCATGAATACAATCTGCGCCCGTCAGAGGCTGCGGCACTGCAGAATGCTGATCTGGTCTTTTGGATCGGAGAAGATCTGACGCCCTGGATGGAAGGGGCAATTGAAACGCTGAGCGATGGTGCGACCATCACGACCCTGTTGGAGACTGACGAAACCGTTTTGCTCGATTTTCGGGAAGGCGCGTTGTTTGAAGAGTATGATTACGGTGATGAAGACGATCATGATGATCATGACGGTGAACACGCGCATGACGAAGATCAGGATGACCATGCGAAAGGCGATGACCACGATCATGCCGAAGTTGAAGAACATGACGCGCACGATCACGATGACAAACACGATCACAACGACCACGCCGATCATGACGACCATGCCGATCATGACGACCACGAAGATCATGCAGATCATGATGGGCATGCGCATGGGGAACATGACCCTCACGCCTGGCTGTCCCCGGCAAATGCTGAAATCTGGCTGAACCTGATCGCGGCACAACTTTCAGCTGCTGACCCCGACAATGCGGGAACATATTTTGCAAATGCCGCAGCTGCGCGGGAAGAAATGACGGCGTTGTCAGCAGAGGTGTCCAAAACGCTTGAACCAGTTCGTGGCGGCAGTTTTGTCGTGTTCCACGACGCCTATCAGTATTTCGAAGACGCGTTCGATCTTCCGGCGTCGGGGGCGATTTCTTTGAGCGATGCCTCCGACCCAAGCCCGGCGCGTATCACCGAAATTCAGGCACGTATCCGCGAAGAAGGCATTGATTGCGTGCTAACTGAGCCGCAATTCAATCCCGGAATCGTGGCAACCGTGCTAGAGGGAACCGAGGCCAAAACTGGTGTGATGGACCCGCTTGGGTCTGATCTGGAGTCGGGTCTGACGCTTTATCCGCAAGTCATTCGCAACCTGGCAAAAACGCTGGCCGAATGTTTGTGATCCAAAGAGATTGAGCAGCGGTTGTATGGAACCCGGCGTGCTTTAGCGGCGCGTCGGGCAATCCACGCTTCAGTGACGGTTGGTCATGATTTCGCGGCAGTTGACCTGTGGCAAGCGGATTCGCGGTCGAGGGATCGGATTGGCAGGGGCCACCCTACGGTGAACCTTTGTCACTTTGGAGCCGCTGTAACCCCTCAAAATCCGAATGTTGGCGTGAGACTGGCAGGCATACGCGGGCGCGAAAACCGAAACACCTTGGACCAGTTGCGCATTTTTTGCCGTACGCTGTAACCGCGACTTGAGCCCAGGCTGATGCGTATTGATTGCCTGCAATATGTGAACTGGTCGGAGTAGGTCTTCCGCCAGTTGCGCGCGAACAGCGTGGATGCGATCCCCATCGCCATCACCCACGCGAACCCGCGCGCATGGTCGCACGCCCCGCGCAACAAGCGCGATGTGGGGTCCGTGCGGTGACGGAAAAGGATGGGATGCTTGGTTTCTCGGTTTACCCGCACCATCTGAAGGATAAATCCGACGGCACGTTGGACAATTTTTGTGAAATGATAGCCCGTTCCGCAGACAAGTACGGCGCAAGCCACCTTGGGATCGGCACCGGCCTGTGTCAGGACCAGCCCGACAGCATTGTCGAATGGATGCGCGTGGGCCGCTGGACCAAGCAGATCGACTGTGGCGAAGGCTCGGCCTCGGCGCCCGGTTTCCCACACATGCCAAGCTGGCTTCAGGATAACCGTGATTTAGGCAATATCGAGGCTGGTCTGCGCGCCACCCTAGCTGAAATCGAAGACCTGTCCTTTTGAGGGCTGGCCGCGGCGGACACCTGTGAGGCCTACGCGCGCCCATTGGCTGTCGCGACGGTCCCGACCGGGGCCGACGGCGTGGCGAGACACGGGCTGGCCTATGTCCCGACCTATTGCCAGCATGTGCAGTACGGTAAGGTCGGCGGGCAGGCTGCGCCTGTTCTGGAACAACCATGCCCTGGCGTTGTGACGGTTGACGCTGTGACTGGATTTGCCCATTCCCCAATCGCGGCCCGGTTCGAAGCACTGACCCCCGCCGCCCGTACACAGGGTGTGGCTGCGCTGGCGGCCCGCAACAGTTATAACTGTGGTGTTCTGGGTTATCATATGCATCGATTGGCTCAGGCCGGGCTTGCGGGCCTCGGCTTTCTCAATGCGCCTGCTTCAATCGCGTCGTCGGGTAGGTTCAAACCAATTGTTCGAACGAACCCATTCTCGATTGCCGCACCGGGAAGTGATGGGCAGCCTGCAATTCTGATCGACCAAAGCGAAGTTATGAAACACGCCCTCGAGGGCAAACCGATCCTGATCGGGTGGGCGCTGATTGCCGACGGCAACCGAACGACGGACCCTGAGGTCGACGCGAAAGTTTCAATGGCTCCGTCGGGCGGTAACACGGGTGTCGGCGTCGCTGTCAGGGTGCAACTCATAGCGGCAGCGCCGACCGGAGCCACGCTGGGAATCAACGCGTCCCCGTTTTCCGGAACATTGGGCGGACCGAAAACGGGGCAGTTTTTCACAGCGATTGATCCCGGAGCGACGGCGAATGGATGGTTTACGGCAGGGATGTCGGTGCTGGTCGAGGCGATCCGCGCGCAGGAAGGGGCGCATTTGCCCGGGCATGGTTGCGCGTTCAGACGGTGTGGCGGTCAATACGGCAACTCTGGCTAAGATCGAAGAAATCCTGAGCTAGTCGTACCGGCCAGAGATCATGTGTCCGGACCATAGGTTCTGTCCCGCAGCATAGCATTTGACACCGCAAGCAAGTGTGTTTCCATCACCTCGGCGGCCGCCTGACTGTTGCGATCCGCGATATTGCTGAACAATTGCTGGTGCTGTTCGCCCAATCGCATGAGAGTTGACGGAGAATACCGCGTTTCACGCCTGCGGGTCCACTCGGCCTGTCGCCGGACTGCACGAATGGAATCGTAAACTGTCAGAAACAGAGGATTATGGGCCAGTTCCGCGATTTTGTAGTGGAAAATATCGTCGGCCACGCCATAGGCCTGCGTATCGGCGGCCTCAAGCGTTGCCTGCGTCAGTTGTTCCAGCGTTTTCAATTCTTTGATCGAAGCCCTTTGCGCGGCCAGTGCGGCCAGGGCGGGTTCGATCTCCAGTCGAACTTCCATCACGTCGCGAGGCATGACCTTGGCGGCGACGGCGCGAAACGGGCTGGTGCCGACAGCCGGAGGCGGTGAGACGAAAGTTCCCTGACCGTGCCTGCGAAAAACGGTGCCGTCTTCTTCGAGTTGATCCAGAATGCGGCGCATCCGGGTTCGGGTGACGGTCAGTGCATCAGCCAGCGCGCGCTCGGGCAGCAGTTTTCCGTTTTTTAGGAAATCTCCGGTTTCGATGCCCGCACGCAACGCCGCGGTGAGTTCCGTATCAGTTGGACAGTTCCCCAAAGTCAGAAGGCTCCGATCAGGTCGTAAAACATGCGCAGGGACGTAAGCATCAGGAACGCGCCGAAAGCAAGACGCAATGCGCGCGGCGAGATCGAGTGTGCGATGCGCACACCTACATGTGCAAAGCTGGTGGTTAGTGGAATGATCAATGCCGCGGCCACAAGGTTGACGTAGCCGATTGAAAACGGCGGCAGGCCCTCTTGTCCAAACCCGGTCGCGGCATAGATCAACGCACCGGGCAACCCGATGACAAATCCGATCGCCGCAGCGGTGCCCACGGCGCGCCGGATGTCATAACCCAGAAAATTCAGCACTGGTACGCAGACCGTGCCGCCGCCGATGCCCATCATGGCCGACACTGCTCCGGCGAAGATACCTGTTCCGGTCCAGACGCGCGGCGAGAAACTGCGGGGTGTTTCGTCTTCCGTGGGTTTACGCAGGATCATGTCCAGTGCCACCAGCCCGGCGACACTCGCAAAGACCGCAACCAGAATATAGCCGCTGACCAGACCACCCAGCAGCCCGCCGATGATCACACCCACAAGGATCGCGGGGGCCCAGCGTTTCAACAGCGCCATATCCAGCGCGCCGCGTTTGTAATGCCCCCAGCTTGAGGACAACGCCGTGAACACAATGGTCGCCAATGAGGTTCCGACGGCCACCTGCATCGTCAACGCGGGATCATTGCCGTTCAGCGACAGGGCAAAATACAACGCGGGAACGATGACAATCCCGCCGCCGACCCCCAATAACCCGGCCAGAATGCCGCCGAAGACACCGGCGGCCCCAGCGATGGCCAACAGAGGCGCCACCGAGGACAGAGCCATCGCGCCCAAGGCTCAGGGTGCTCCTGTCGCCAGCGACACGCTGGTTCGCCCATCGGCCTTACGCTTGGCTTCCGCAGCGGCGATGGCTTTTTCCAAAGCGGCGCGGTCCGGGTTGCCTGAAAAGTTCTGCGTGCTTGGCATGGCTTCGGCGAAATGCAGGTAACGCTCACCGGCCACATCATACAAGCGACGCAGTTCTGCCAACGGATCGTGATGATCGTCGGTTCGAATGTCGAGCCAGGAATGCGCCTCACCCCGGTGGATCACCATCCCCGCCGCCTGTTTGCCGCGCTTGTCGCCGCCATTGCGCTCACCTGCCTCCATCGCTGCGATCAGGCGTTCGGGAAAAGACAGGTTGCTGGCGGATGCAAAGGCTTCAAACGTGGCGTTGATCACGTCCGGACCGGCCAGCATGTTCCCAGCGACCGAATGGGTGTCGCCACTGCGATGACCGGCCCAATCCACGCAATCCTCTCCGGTATATGCGGCGAAGCCGCCAGACGCGTCCATCAGATGCGCCTGTCGCGCCGCGCGCCCATCGTCGCGCTGCACAAGATCATCCAGTACGGCCTGCGCGGCTTCGCCAGCCTCAAGGCGCCGCAAACCCTCAGTTCCCCAAACCGGGTTCGAAAACGCCTGCGAGGCAATTGCACTGCGGGATCCGACTTTGGGCACCCGCGCGCCACAGGCAAAAAAGCGGCTGGCCACGATCAGACCGATGGCCCCGGTTTCCGTATCTTTTGCAATCAGAGAATACGTCATCCTATCGTCCCACTGCGTAAGCCTGCATCAAGCGCGGCGTAGCTGCTGCGCGCAGGGTTCCGTCCTGTTCGCGGAGGGCCGCTGTCAGACGACCCACAGTCCAGCCATCGGCCACCGTGACTTTGTGGCCGTGCGCGCGCAGGTCTTCGATCACCGTTTCGCCAAAGGTGGCCTCGATCATCATCTCTCCCGGAGCAGCGGCGCGGGGATAGAACGAGCCCTGAAAATGCATCGAATGAAACAGCGGCGCGTCCATGCATTGCTGCAGTTCCAGTCCGAAATGCACAAAGCGCAGGAACCAGATCAATTGCCACTGATCCTGCTGGTCGCCTCCGGGCGTGCCAAAGACCATTTGGACCCCGTCCTTTTCCGCAAGGCTGGGCGTCAGCGTAGTCCGCGGTCTGCGCCCGGGTTCAAGTGAGCTCGGCAGGCCCGGTTCCAGCCAGAACATCTGCGCCCGGCTGTTGAGCGGAAATCCCAGCCCGGGAACAACCGGAGAGCTTTGCAGCCACCCGCCCGAGGGCGTCGCCGCGACCATATTGCCCCAGCGGTCAATCACGTCCAAATGCACGGTATCACCGCGTTTCTCGGTCAGGTGAGACATGGTTGGCTCACCGGCGCTGGCCCCAGAATTGGCCGAGAAATCCCGCGCGGCGCGGGCGATATAGGCATCCGCCAGATGTTCAAACCCCGGCACCCGGCCCGGGCGTTGCTCGTGCGAGGCATCCGGGCTGATCATGGCGCGGCGCTCGGCGGAGTAAGCGTCGCTGAGCAGGTGGTCCATGGGGATCTCACTGTGGTCGGGATCGCCGTAATAGGCCTCGCGGTCGGCATAGGCGAGCTTCATCGCCTCGATGACCGTATGCACGAATTCGGCCCCGTTCGGGTCCATTGACCCAAGGTCGATCCCTTTGAGAATGGCCAGCGTCTGCAGCAGCACCGGACCCTGGCTCCAGGCCTGCGTCTTGTGGACGGTCCAGCCGTGATAGTCATAGGTCAGTGTGTCTTCATACGTGGCCTGCCAGTTCTCCATATCCGCGCGCGCCATGACGCCTGCATTACGCTGTCCCGAGACGTCCATGACCTTGGCGTCGGCCAGATAGTCAAAGATGCGATCCGCCACAAAGCCTTGCCGCCACGCGCGGCGGGCGGCATCAATCTGGTCGGTGCGGTCGTCATGCGCGGCCTCGGCATCCGCAACCAGACGTTCATAGGTCGCGGCCAGAGCGGGGTTGGCGAAATTGCTGTGGGGTTCGGGGGCCTGACCGTCGGGCATCCATGTTTCCGCCGAGCTGGGCCACTCATCTTCGAAGAAGTCGGACAGGCCGCCGATGGTATTGGCGACGCGTGGCAACACGGGATGGCCGTCGCGGGCATAGTCGATGGCGGGCTGCATGACATCGCGCAGCGGCAGATGCCCATGATCGCGCAGCATCAGCATCCAGCCGTCAAACGCGCCGGGCACCACCGTGGCCAGCAGGCCTGAGCCGGGGATCAGGTTCAGACCCAGCCCGGTGTAATGCTCAATGGTGGCGGCGGCGGGGGCGGGACCCTGCGCGCACAACACCTGTGTTTTGCCAGTCTTGGCCGAATGGAAAATGGCGGGCATGTCGCCTGCTGGGCCGTTCAGATGCGGCTCAACCACTTGCAGGGTCATCGCTGTCGCGACGGCGGCGTCAAAGGCGTTGCCGCCCTTTTCCAGAATACCGAACCCCACGGCCGAGGCGATCCAGTGCGTCGAGGTAACGACGCCGAAAGTGCCTCGGATCTCGGGGCGGGTGGTGAATTCAGTCATTTCTGGTCTCCGAAATCAATGTTCGCGCGGGTCCAGCGCATCGCGCAGCCCGTCGCCCAATAGGTTGAACCCCAGCACCACGAGGAAGATCGCGATGCCAGGCCACATGGCCATCCACGGGGCTTGGTTGAGGAAGTTTTTGGCGGTGTTCAGCATCGATCCCCAGCTTGGCGCGGGCGGTTGCTGGCCAAGGCCGAGGAAGGACAGCGACGCCTCGGCTATGATGGCGGTCGCGATGGTCAGCGTCGCCTGCACGAGCACCGGCGGCAGCACGTTTGGGAACACGTACCGCGTCAGGATTTTGGGGGTCGGCAGGCCAATGGCGCGGGCCGAGGTCACGTAGTCTTCGGCCTTGACTGACAGGACCTGACCGCGTGTCAGGCGGATGAAGATTGGTGTCGCCGACAGGCCGATGGCGATCATGGCATTGGTCAGCGACGGGCCAAGAAACGCGGCCAGCGCGATGGCGAGGATCAGGAACGGCGCGGCCAGCAGCGCCTCGGTACAGCGCGAGATGATGGCGTCGATCCAGCCGCCGAAATAGCCTGCGATGATGCCCAGCGGCACACCCAGCAAGACAGCGATCCCGACCGAGACCACGCCCGCCAGCAACGATGCCTGCGCGCCCCAGATCATCCGTGACAGCACATCCCGTCCGATCTCATCCGTGCCAAACGGATGCGCAGCAGTGGGCGCTTTGCGCACTGCGCCCCAGTCGGTGGCCGCCGGATCGGGCACGGGCAGGATCGGGGCCAGAAGCGCGATCAGCACGAAGAACGTGACCAGCACGCCACCCAGCATGGCGCTTTTATGCGTGCGGAATTTCTTCCAGACCCGGTTTTCGGGACGGCGCGCGAGGATGGGATCAGCTAGGGCCATGTCAGGCGGTCCTCAGACGGGGGTTCAGCAGCACATAGGCCACGTCAGCCAGCAGGTTCATGAATATGAAACCCACGGCAGTGACCAGCACGATGCCCTGCACCACGGCGTAATCGCGGTTGAACACGGCGTCGACGACCATCTTGCCGAAGCCGGGGATGGTAAAGATTTGCTCTGTCAGGACCGCCCCGGCGATCAGTTCACCGAATAGCAACGCGGTCAGGGTTACAATCGGCGTCAGCGCGTTGCGGAAGGCGTGTTTCAGAACCACGCGGCGTTCATGTAGTCCCTTGGCACGCGCCGTGCGCACATAGTCGGACTTGAGCACGCCCAGCATGGCCGACCGCGTATGTCGCATCAGTGTCGCGGCCAGCGCGGTGCCCAGTACAAAGGCGGGCATCAGCATGGTGGTAATGGATTTTACCGGGTCCTCGGACAGGGGCACATAGCCTGAGGCGGGCAACAGGTCGAGTTTTACCGAGACCAGCAGGATCAGCATGATCCCCAGCCAGAAATTCGGAATCGACAGTCCGGACAGGGCCACGATGTTGGCCACATAGTCCGTGACAGTCCCTTTCTTGACCGCCGACAAAATGCCAGCCGGTATCCCGATCACCAGCGCAAACAGGATCGCCATAATCGCAAGCTGGATTGTCACTGGCAGCTTTTCCGCGATCAGTTCCGTCACCGGCTGATTGGTTCGCAGTGAAATCCCCAGATCGCCCTGCAGCGCGTTGCCAACCCATGTGAGGTATTGCACCGGGATAGGATCGTTCAGGCGATATTTCTCGCGCAGGAATTCCAGCACTTCGGGGTCACGCTCCTCACCTGCCATGGCAAGGACCGGGTCACCGGGCAGCAGCTTTTGCAGGCTGAACACGAAGATCGAGATCAGCAGGATCGTCGGGATCGCGATCAGAATGCGGCGCAGGATGAATGACAGCATGGGATCAGGGCTTTCGGTCAAGGATACCCGCCCGGCTGGAGGACCGGGCGGGGGGGGTGAGTGGCTTATTTCTCCAGCGTCACACCTTCCAGACGGATCATACCGTCCGGGTAAGGGGTGAAGCCTTTGAGGCCATCATCAAGCGCCCAGATCCATGTCTGGTGATAGAGGTACACGATGGGCATATCTTGCGCGAGGATATCGCGAGCTTTGTCGTATTCCACCTTGCGTGCATCGAAATCGGTCGAGGCGCGGGCGTTGTTCAGCATCTCATCCACCTTCGGGTCGGAATAATGGCTGTCGTTGATGCCGCCGCCCGTGGTCATGAACTGGTGGATGTTGCCATCGGGGTCCACGCGGCCCGACCATCCGATCTGGCTAGCCTGATAGTCACCGGCGCTTTGATCGGCCAGCAGGGTGGCGAATTCCTTGGACGTGATCTCAATATTGATCCCGGCCTCGGCTGCCATGGCCTGAACCACTTGCATCAGCTGCAGCGGAACGGTGGTGTTTGGCACCTGAACCTCCAAATCGATCCCGTCCGGGAAACCTGCCTCGGCCAGCAGAGCTTTGGCCTTTTCCACATCGCGCGCAGGCACCGGGTGATCGGTATCATACCACGGAGAGGTCGGCGGGAAGGGCTGGTTACCCGGCGCAAACGCGCCCTCAAAGACGACCTGATTGATCGCATCACGGTCCAGCGCATAGCTCAGCGCCTGACGCAGGCGTTTGTCGTTGCCCCAGGGGTTGTCGCCCTTTTCGCCATTGTTCACGTTGATGGTAATGCCTTGATATCCCAGCGAAACAGCGCTTTCGACCTTGATGCCGCTGTCGTCGTTTGCTTGGCTCAGATCGGTCGCGGCCAGACGTTCCAGCATGTCGATATCGCCCGATTGCAGGTTCGCAAGACGCACGGTGGTATCGGGGATCGGCAGGAAGGTGACGCTGTCGAAATGAATTTCGCCCGCATTCCAGTAGTCCGGGAACCGCTCAAGCGCGATCCGGTCCTGGGCCACACGTTCCTTGAACTTGAACGGGCCAGAGCAGACCGGGTTGAGGCCGAAATCCGCACCTGCCGCCTTGGCTGCGGTTGGCGACACCATCATGCCCGAGCGGTCGGCAAACTGTGCCAACAGCGTCGCATCGGGGGCCGCCATGTTGAAGCGGACGGTGTAGTCATCCACCACATCGACGCCCACGACCGATTTCAGCTCGGACTTGCGGCGCGATTCCTCAAGGTTCTGCGAGCGGTCGATATTGTCCGCCACCGCCTGCGCGTTGAACGGCGTGCCGTCATGGAACACCACGCCTTCGCGCAGGGTCATGGTCAGGGACTTGCCGTCCTCGCTCCACTCCCAGCCGGTGGCCAGTTGCGGGATCAGTTCCAGATCGGGGGTGATATCGACCAGCTTGTCACACATGGAGGCATAGACAATCCGCCCCACAAAGGTACGTGATTGATCAGGGTCCAGCACGTCTGCATCCGACTGCAGGGCGATACGCAGGTCGGCGGCCTGCGCCGAAAGGGCCGTGGCACCCAGTAGTCCGGCCAGTAGGCCGGTTTTCAAGACATTCATGATATATCCTCTCTGTTGTCGGCAGAAGCCGGGGGAGTTTGGACGGCAGCGCGGTAGAGCGCGAACCGCTCTTCTGCTCCGGCGCTGCGGCGTCGGGGCGGGGCCGGTTTTCCGGCCTCTGGTATGGTTTTCCAATGGTGGCAGGCGACGTGATGGTCGGCATCTGCCGCATCAAGAACCGGCGCAGTTGTCCGGCAATTGTCCTGTGCGAACGGGCAGCGGGTATGGAACCGGCATCCTGCAGGCGGGGCCGACGGGCTGGGCGTCTCACCCAACAGCGCCATGTGATCTCTTTCACGGTCGGGCTCGGGCTCAGGGATCGCCGACAACAATGCATGTGTATACGGGTGGCGTGGCTGTTCGAACACCTGATCGGCCGGGCCGGTTTCGACCACCTGACCCAGATACATAACGGCGATCCGGTCGCTCATATGACGAATGACGGCCAGATCATGGGCAATGATGACCAGTGTCAGGTCAAGGTCCTGCTTTAGGTCGTTCAGCAGATTGACAACTTGCGCCTGCACCGACACATCCAGTGCCGAGACGGGCTCATCCCCGATCAGCAACCGCGGACCCGAGGCCAGCGCGCGGGCGATGCCGATGCGCTGCCGTTGACCGCCCGAGAACTCGTGCGGGTAGCGGTTGGCATGGTCTGGCAGCAACCCGACCTGGGCCAGCAGATCCGCAACCTTCTGACGGCGCGCAGCTTCATCCAGCTCCGGAGCGTGCACCTCAAGCGGTTCGCCCACCAGTTTGCCCACGGTCATACGCGGATTCAGCGACGAGAACGGATCCTGAAACACAAACTGCATCTGTTGACGCAGAGGAGCCATATCCCGGCGGGGCAGGTCCTGCACCTCTTGCCCGTCGAAAAGGACCTGACCGGATGTCGGACGATCCAGCCGCATCAAGAGGCGTGCAAGGGTTGATTTCCCACAACCGGATTCTCCGACTATGGCAAAGGTTTCCCCTGTGCGGATAGACAGGGAAACGCCATCCACGGCGCGCACAGTGCTCTTACGCTCAAATAATCCGGTGCCAAGGGTGAAATGGCGGGTCAAATCCCGCGCCTCAAGAATTATATCGCGCATCGGACCCCCTTTAGCTGTTCCAGCGGGGCATAATGGCAGGCTACGGCGTGGCCTTGCCCGATCTCGGACAGAACCGGGCGCTCTGCACAGTCGTCCGTGGCAAATGGACAGCGGGTGCGAAACCGGCACCCCTGTGGCATATCGGCCAATGAGGGCACCGTACCCGGCACAGTGATCAGCCGGTCTCGCGACCCGCTCATTCGTGGGACCGAGCTCATAAGGCCAATAGTGTAGGGGTGTTGCGGATCGTCAAACACGGCATTTACAGGGCCGCTTTCAACAATCTGACCACCATACATGACCGCAACATTCGTCGCGATTTCCGCAACCACGCCCAAATCATGGGTAATGAACAGAGCCCCCATTCCCGTCTCGGCCTGAAGCTCGCGGATCAGATCGAGAATTTGCGCCTGAATGGTTACATCCAGTGCCGTTGTCGGCTCATCCGCGATCAGAAGTGAGGGGTTGTTGATCAGGGCCATTGCAATCATGACCCGCTGTCGCATGCCGCCTGACAGCTGATGGGGATATTCGCGCAGGCGTTGTTCCGGTGCCGGAATACCAACGCGCCGTAACATGGTAAGAGCGCTTTCAGTGGCCTCGGCCCGGCTGCAATTGCGGTGATGCAGGACTGCTTCGGCAATCTGATCACCGATGCGGAAAGCCGGATTGAGTGAGGTCATCGGCTCCTGAAAGATCATCGCCATCCGATCCCCTCGGGTCTCGGCGTCAAGCTGTTGACGGGTCAGATCATATGACCGGCCTTCAAACTCGAGCAGACCATTGGGAATGTTGATCACGTCCTGCGGCAACAGGCCCATCAATGCCATTGCGGTCACCGATTTTCCACATCCGGATTCGCCCACGATACACAGGGTTTCACCCGCCGAGACAGACAGACTCAGGTCATCGACAGCAGGTGATCCATGGCCACGAAACGACAGGCTGAACGAGCTCAGTCGCAAAACCGGAGGCTCATTTTCAGAATTGGGGCGGTGTTCGCCAGTTGGCACGGGTTTCAACCTTTATAGCAACCAATATTGCATTGGTTGCATTTTGCCGTCGTAATTGTCAACAAATTCGCCTGAGATAATCATTGGGGGCGTGGATATTTACGGGTGCGCGCCCGTCTTCCGGGCAACTGCTTTACGACATGTCGTCAAGGCGACGGCCTCCATCAGAAACTCAGGACTGTTTGCAGCATCCCGCTCGACCCACTGCTATCATCTTGTGATCAGAGAATTTCCATCAAACTCGTCTAGTAAAATCAGGCACAACCGTGCCAAGCTCGAACAGTCGACAAGCTCAGGTCTTTGCAGTGGGAAGGTAGATATATGGCGTCAGGACGCGTGACAGCTTTGATGGGCCAGTTAAGCCTTGTCGCTCTTGTGGTCCTCTCTGGCTATCCGTCAGCCTTTGCGCAAACTGCAGATGCCACGATTGAAACCAGGCCGCTGCCAGACGAGGTGACCACGATTCTCGACCACCGCTGTGTCGTTTGTCACAGCTGCTACGATGCACCGTGCCAATTGAAACTGACATCCCCCGAAGGTCTTTTGCGAGGGGCAAGCAAAGAGGCCGTATACCACTCTGACCGGCTGAGGGATGCAGTGCCAACCCGATTGGGTGTCGATGCCACCACCGTTCCGGGCTGGCGCGCACTTGGGTTCCATTCCGTTACCGCACCTGCTGATCTGAACCTCATGGAGCGTTATCTGGAGCTCGGCCGTTCCGCCGAATTCACGCCCGATGCGCCGTTGCCTGACGAGCTGGACCTTGCACTCGACCGTCCGCTTGTCTGCCCAGCACCGAAGGAGTTTGAGGCCTTCCGAGAGAACCATCCCCTTGCCGGAATGCCTTATGCCATGGCACCGTTGAACGAGCAGGAATATCAAACGCTTGCCTCATGGGCGCGGAACGGGGCGGTGTTGTCCGAGACGCGCGCCGACCTTCCCGACGATCTGCAAGCACAGATTGCCGAATGGGAGGCATTTCTGAACGCCCCCGATCTGCGTACCCAACTGATGAGCCGGTATGTCTATGAACATCTGTTTCTGGCACGGCTACATTTTACCGGTGATGATCCGAGACGGTTCTTTCAACTGGTGCGCTCGTCTACGCCACCGGGGGAAAAGATCGAAACGATCGCCACGCGGCGACCCTTCGATGATCCGGGTGGGGACGCGTTTTATTACCGGCTGAAACCGGTTGAGGAAACGATCGTCCATAAGGAGCATCTCGTTTACAGTCTTGGACCGGCTCGCATGGCCCGATACCGGGCGCTCTTTCTGAAGCCTGACTGGTCGGTGGCTGCATTGCCAGGTTACGGCGAATCCGAGGGGGGCAACCCGTTCACGACATTTGCCGACATACCGCCGCGCAGCCGGTATCAGTTTCTGCTAGACGACGCATTGTTCTTTGTGCGCAGTTTCATTCGCGGTCCAGTATGCCATGGCCAGACTGCCGTTGATGTCATCGAAGACCGGTTCTGGGTTAGCTTCTTGGACCCGAGCTGGGATTTATCCATCACGAACCCGGATTTCCTGCAGGATGGCGCGACATTTCTGGAATTGCCTGTTTCACAAAGCGAAGCCGGAGCATTAGGCGATCTCCATGGTTTCTCCCACAAAAACCAGGCGCAATATCTTGAATTTCGGGACGCGCGATATGCCAATAGCTCCGCCCACACATCAGGCTTTGGCTATGATGCGATATGGGACGGGGACGGAACGAATCCCAACGCACGGATCACCGTGTTCCGCCACTTTGACAATGCCTCGGCGATGACGGGGTTTCACGGCGGAATTCCCGAAACGGCCTGGGTGATCGATTATCCGATTTTTGAACGCATCTATTACAATCTTGTCGCAGGGTTTGATGTGTTCGGTCGGGTCGAGCATCAGCTGTCAACGCGCATTTATATGGACGAACTGCGGATGGAGAGTGAGGACACTTTCCTGTTCTTCATGCCGAAGGAAAGCCGCAAAGCGATGCATGATGATTGGTATAAGGGCACATTGGCGCAGCTTCACACCTATTGGCATCAGCGTCGTGTGGATGACAGCTTTCCTGATCGCATCGCCTTTGAAACCTCTGAGCCAAAGCGGGAGTTTTTGTTAAGTCTGCTGGAGCTTGGTGATGGGCTGTGGCCAGAAATGGATCAGATCAACCGGTGCCCGGGGAACACCTGCCAAATACCTGCGTCCGGACCGATCCTGCCAATTCTGCAAACTCTGGCAGATCAGCCGGGTCCCTGGGTCAAATTCCTGCCGGATTATACGATATTGATGGTCGAAGGGCTGGACGGCGAACCGCAGCTTTTTTCACTGCTGCATGATAAAGCGCATGATAATGTGGCGTTTTTGTTTGATGAGACCGCCCGCCGGGACCCGCAATCCGACGTTCTGACAATCCTGCCCGGCGTTGTGGGCAGCTATCCGAATTTCTTTCTAAGGGTTCCGCAGAGCCAGTTGCAGGCCCTCGCTCGCGATATCAAGTCGATCACAAATCAGGCGGATTGGATGCGGGTGGTGGACTCTCATGGCGTTCGCAGAACGAGCCCCGAGTTCTGGGCAACCAGCGATGCAATTCACCAGGCTTTTCTACAACAAAACCCGGTTCAGGCAGGGATTTTGGATCTCAACCGCTACAGGGATCCCAAGTCGGGCGATAGCCCATCCTGACTGGCGTATTCCCGGGTAACCGAACAATAGGTGTTTCATGACAACAAACCCGATCAACCGCAGCGTCATATTGTCGAGCAGGCCCAAGGGTATTCCTCAGGCGGACCACTTCACCGTGCAGGAGAGCCCGGTGCCCGACGTGCCAGAGGGGTGTTTTCTGATCCGCACCAGTTTTTGGTCTGCCGATCCGGCTCAGCGCGGCTGGGCAAATGACACGCCAAATTACCTGCCGCCGGTCGAAATCGGCGCCGTAATGCGCGGCTTTGCTGTGGGTGAGGTGGTCGCCTCGCGGTCTCCGGACTACGCGGAGGGCGATCAGGTGACCGGCATGTTCGGTTGGAGCCGGTACGTGATCTCGGACGGATCAAATGTCGACCGGAAACTGGCTGAGCCTGACCTGTCTCCCTCATTGGCGCTTGGCATTCTTGGGCTGAATGGCGTGACGGCGTATTTTGGCCTATTGGATGTTTGCGAGGCCAAGGAAGGCGACACGGTTGTGGTCTCAACCGCTGCCGGTGCGGTTGGATCGGCGGTTGGCCAGATCGCTAAACTCAAAGGATGTAGAACGGTCGGGATAACGTCCAGCGCCGAGAAAATGCACCTTTGCGCGACCAAGTTCGGCTATGATGCGGTGATCAACTACCGGGAACAGAACGTTGCCGAGGCCATCGGCGCGGCATGCCCAAACGGTGTAGACTGTTACTTTGACAATACATGTGGTGCGATATCTGACGGGGTTATGACACATCTGGCTCAAGGCGCACGCATTGCCATCTGCGGAACCGCCGCGCTGGCAGATTGGGATCCGATCCCTCTTGGTCCGCGCGTCAACCGGCAGCTTTTGGTGGCGCGGGCACGGATGCAGGGGTTCATTATCTTCGACTACAAAGCGCGGTTTCCCGAAGCCATTTCGCAACTGGCGAATTGGGTGCGTACGGAGGAATTGAGCGTCAACGAACATGTTCTGGACAGGGCCGAAGCGGCGCGCGACGCGATTGCCATGCTCTATCGTGGAGAAAACACCGGCAAGCTGCTTATTCGCGTGGACTGAACAGCCATAGAGCCGGCGGTGTGTCAGTGGACGAAATGCAACTTGGTAAAGCTGCGCCGCCACTCTGAAACCTCGGCTGCGATCTCGTCGCCCTGCAATCCTTGAACAATCAATGAGGCAAGGCGATCTGCGTCCTGTGCAGTCATGCCCCACCTGACCGACTCGGGCGTGCCGATGCGCAAACCGTTCAGGTCACCCTTTACCTGAGGAATTGGCAGCCCTATCCCGCAGGCCAAAAAGCCGCTTTTCCGCAGTGTTTTTGACGCCGTTTGTCCGCCGCCGTACCCTTGGGCGTCGATTGCGAATTGATGTGACCGCGTAAAGCCGGAGGTTCCGGAGAAAACCGGGACATCCCGGGCGGCCAGCGCCTTTGCCAGCGCGCGCGCCATCAAGATCATTTCGGCGGCATAGCTTTCCCCAAAATCGCGCCAATCCAATAATGTCAACGCCAGCGCTGCAGATTTTGCCGCGTCAAAATTGGCTGTCATGCCGGGAAACGCGATCGAGTCCAGAGACTGCGCAAGGCCGCTGTCATTGGTGACGATCAACCCTCCGGCAGGTCCGCCTAGGCTTTTGTATGTGCTCATCGTCATGAGATGCGCGCCCTCATGCAACGGATTGCGCCAGGCTTTGCCAGCTATGATCCCACATTGATGAGCCGCATCAAACATCACCTTCGCGCCCACCTCGTCGGCAATGGCGCGAATCTCCGCAACCGGGTGTTCAAACAGGTTCAGACTGCCACCAACCGTGATCAATTTCGGGTTTTCTCTACGGAAAAGGCCCCTCAGCCCATCAAGGTCGATCGTGTAGCCATCTGCATTGACCGGGGCCTCGATGATCCTGAGACCATACAACCCGGCGCATCCGCTTCTATGGTGGGTGACATGACCGCCGATGGACGCAGGCGGCACGACAATGGCATCTCCGGGCCGACAGGTTGCCATGAATCCGTACAGGTTGGCAATCGCGCCGGACGGCACCCGTATCTCGGCGTATTTTGCCTGAAAAACCTCGGCACATAGCTGCGCGGCGATGACTTCGATCTCTTCTATTGCCTCAAGACCCATCTCATATTTGTCGCCCGGATACCCAAGCGAGGGGCGAGAGCCGATGCCCGAGGATAAAAGCGCCTCGGCGCGGGGGTTCATCACGTTGGTCGCGGGGTTTAGGTTAAAACACTCTGTTTCGTGAATGTGGCGGTTCTTGTCGGCCAAATGCGCGATCCGGGCAGCGAGGTCCTGTGACGTGGCTTTGGATGCTTGCGTTGCAATATCCTGAACTAAGTCTTCGCAGATGGCAGGGACCCAGTCTCTGTGTGCAATTTTCATTTGGTTGTCCTCCCCTTGAAGCTCATTTTGATAAAGTTTCCGGCAGTCGCTGCATCTGTCAAAGCTCATTTCGCAGTGCAGTAGGCGTTCGTCCGAATTCCGCCTTGAACGCCCGGGTCATCGCACTTGCGTTTTCATACCCGCATCTGCTGGCAATCTCGGCCACCGACTGTTCCGTTTCTTCCGACAGGCGCCGCGCCAGATTGAGGCGCAGACGCCGGTACAGCGCTTGTGGTGTAGTTTTCAGCTCGGTCTGCACCCGCATCTCCAGTCGTTTTTGCGAGCAGCCGGAGTTTCGCGCAACTTCGCGGATAGGGATCGGGGTTTCCAGATTTGCCTGCATCACCGACAAGGCGCGGTTGACCACGGTATCCTCGGATTTCATGGGCAGGGCATAGTGTTCCGCCGATCCCCGGCGCATCAGCAGGTGCGCGACTTCCATTGATAACAGCGGGCCGTGATCCCTGCGGATGATCTCAGCCGCCAGATCGAAGGCGGCCATGGCCCCTGAACAGGTCATTCTGTCGTCCGAGATGACGTATCGTTCCTGCACCACGTGCACGTCGGAAAAGGTTTCCTCAAAGCGCGACAGCTCATCCCAGTGAATTGTCGCCTTGTAATTGTCCAGCAACCCGGCCCGGGCCAAAAGCCAGCTGCCGGTGTCCAATCCCGCCAGTTGTGTGTGGCAGCCCGCTGCGGTCCGCAATGCGCGTCTTGTGTCACGGGTGTCCAGCATCAGGTATCCGTAAGAGGGCATGACAACCAGAACGTCGCCGGACTGATCCTTCAATGCGCCATGGGGCGTGATTGCCAACCCGCTAGAGCTTTGCACGATATCGCCGCCAAGGCTGCAGAACCGCCAGCGATAAAGGTCCTGCCGCGCCAGCGTGTTTGCCGCCCGCAATGGTTCGACCATGTTGGCAAGGCAATGGTTCGAAAAGCCGTCGAACAGAAGAATTGTATAGTGCCGGGTCAAATTGTTCTAACTCTGCACGAATCTGGGTCAACATTGCATGTCACGACAATGAACAGTGCGGTCTGATTGGTCAATCACGCAGTCAGGGAATTTGCCATGCAGTTTGGTCTGTCAGAAGAACAGGACATGATCGTTTCGACCGTTCGCAGCTTTGTGGAGAACGAGATCTACCCGCATGAACAAGCGGTCGAGCGCAGCGGGTCGGTGCCGGTCGAATTGGGCCAGGAAATCAAACGCAAGTGCATCGAACTGGGCTTTTATGCCTGCAACTTCCCGGAAGAGGTGGGCGGGGCGGGGCTTTCACATCTCGATTTTACATTGGTTGAGCGGGAACTGGGGCGGGGGTCGATGGCGCTGACTCATTTCTTCGGGCGGCCGCAGAACATCCTGATGGCTTGCAACGCCGAACAACGAGATCGCTATTTGCTGCCCGCGGTGCGTGGGGAAAAGATGGATGCGCTGGCGATGACCGAACCGGATGCGGGGTCGGACGTGCGGGGTATGAAGTGCCAGGCCGTGCGAGACGGCGGTGACTGGCTTGTCAACGGATCAAAGCACTTTATCTCGGGCGCGGAGCACGCGGATTTTTTCATCGTGTTTATCGCCACCGGCGTTGACGAAACACCCAAAGGTCCAAAAAAGCGGATCACGACCTTTCTTGTCGATCGGGGAATGCCGGGATTTGAGGTGCGCGAAGGTTATAATTCGGTCAGTCACAAGGGCTACAAGAACTATATCCTCTATTTCGACAATTGCAGGCTGCCTGACGCGCAGGTTTTGGGCGAGGTCGATGGCGGTTTTGCGGTTATGAACGAATGGCTCTATGCCACGCGTCTGACGGTGGCCGCCTTTTCGGTTGGCCGGGCTCGGCGGTGTTTCGACTATGCCCTGAGTTACGCGGCCGAGCGCAAGCAATTCGGGCAACCCATAGGTAAATTTCAGGGTGTCAGCTTTCAGATCGCCGACATGATCACCGAGATTGATGCCGCCGATTGGCTGACCCTTTCCGCCGCTTGGCGACTGGACCAGAGCCTGCCATCTTACCGCGAGATCGCCTCGGCCAAGCTATACGCGTCGGAAATGCTGGCGCGGGTCACGGACACGACCTTGCAGATTTTCGGCGGTATGGGCCTGATGGATGATTTTCCAATCGAACGTTTTTGGCGTGATGCACGGGTCGAGCGGATTTGGGACGGCACCAGCGAAATTCAACGCCATATCATCAGCCGCGATTTGCTGCGCCCATTGGGGGCGTGACAATGGCCCGGGACCTAAACCGTCTGCTGTGCCCCGGCTCCATCGCTGTGATTGGCGGCGGTGCGTGGTGTCAGCAAGTGATCCTGCAATCAGAGCGCATGGGATATGCGGGACACCTATGGCCGGTTCACCCCGACAAGTCCGAGGTTGCGGGACATCCAGTCTACTCCCGCCTAGAAGACTTGCCATCGGCACCGGATGCCACCTTTGTCGGGATCAACCGCCATGCAACCATCGAGGCGGTCCGTGTCCTGTCGCAGATGGGTGCCGGGGGCGCGGTTTGTTTTGCGTCCGGGTTTTCCGAGTCGGTGGCAGAAGACAACTCAGGCGCGGATCTGCAAGCGCATCTGATCGCCTCAGCAAGTGACATGCCTATTTTGGGGCCGAACTGCTACGGGTTCATCAACGCTTTGGATGGGGCACTGCTGTGGCCGGATCAGCATGGGGCAAGACCCGTCGAAACGGGTGTTGCGATTCTGACCCAAAGTTCGAACATCTCCATCAACCTGACGATGCAGAAACGGGCGCTGCCAATCGCCTATATGGTCGCCTGTGGTAACATGGCCCAGACAAGCCAGGCAGCGATTGCTTCAGCTTTGATCGATGACCCGCGCGTGACAGCTGTGGGACTGCATGTCGAGGGGTTCGGCGACATTCGGGAATGGGAAGCTCTTGCCGCCAAGGCCCATGCAAAAAAGGTCCCGCTGGTGGCGCTCAAGGTTGGTGTTTCTGAACAGGCACAGGCGGCGACGGTGTCTCATACAGCGTCGATTGCGGGTAGCGACGCAGGCGCGCAGGCCTTGCTGAACCGATTGGGCATTCCCCGCCTGTCGGCTTTACCGGACTTTCTGGAAACACTGAAGATACTGCATTGCTATGGCCCCTTGCCCGGAGCCAACATCAGTACGATCAGCTGCTCAGGAGGCGAGGCGAGCCTGATTGCCGATATGGCGACGAAAACAAACCTGAGCTTCCCTCGCCTCAGCGACCGGCAGAAGACCCGGCTGCGCGCGGCGCTTGGCCCAATGGTCGCGCTAGGCAATCCGCTGGATTATCACACGTATATCTGGCGCGATGAGGCGGCGATGGCGCAAGCCTGGACTGCGATGACGGGGGAGGGGATAGATCTGACCATGTCCATCGTTGATTACCCCACCACCGACGCCGGCGATTGGGTTCATGCCACGCGGGCGGCTTTGGCCGTTCGAGCCAATACCGGCGCGCGGTTTGCGGTTGCCTCGACCCTGCCCGAACTTCTGCCTGAAGATGTTGCAGAGGACCTTATGGCTGGCGGCGTCGTCCCCCTGATGGGTCTGCGCGAAGCGCTGTCGGCCACGCAGGCGGCAGGGATGATCGGCGCGCCATCCAGCGACCCCATTTGCCAGGCCGGACATGCTGCGCCGCGCCGTACCTTGACCGAGAGCGCTGCCAAACAAGCGCTATCCGAGTTTGGTTTGCCAATCCCGCGCAGCCGGATCGCGAGCAACCCGGACGAGGCGGCTTACATGGCGTATGCGCTGGACGGCCCATATGTGATCAAAGGTGTCGGGTTTTCGCATAAATCCGAACACGGGGCGGTTCGATTGGGGGTGCGGGTCGAGGACGTTGCGGATGTCGCGAAGAGCATCGGAACCGAGGAGGTTTTGATCGAAGAGATGATCACGGGCGGCGTGGCTGAATTACTGATTGGCGTTGTCCGTGATCAAGCCCATGGGTTTGTTCTGACACTGGGTGCAGGCGGCACTCTGACCGAAGTGTTGCGTGACACGGTGTCGTTGCTGATACCCGCCTCGGTTGACGATATCGTCTCAGCACTGGACACACTCAAAATAGCGCCACTGCTGGCGGGCTACCGTGGCCAGCCCGCGGCTGACAGGGGCGCAATTGTCCGCGCGGTTCAGGCCGTTCAGGCCTATGTGATGCACAATGCCGACACGCTCGGCGAAGTTGAGATTAACCCGCTCCTTTGTACACCGGACAAGGTTGTTGCAGTGGACGCCCTTATCAGAAAGGCCTGAGATATGGACCCGATCAAAACCCGCCGGGACGGAGCAATTCTTGAGGTGACCCTGGACCGGCCCAAGGCGAATGCCATTGATCTGGCCACCAGCCGTGTCATGGGGCAGGTCTTTGCGGATTTTCGCGACGACCCCGCCTTGCGTGTCGCGATCCTGACCGGAGCAGGTGAGAAGTTCTTTTGCCCCGGATGGGACCTTAAAGCCGCAGCCGATGGGGACGCCGTGGACGGAGACTATGGTGTCGGCGGTTTTGGCGGCCTGCAAGAGCTGCGCGATCTCAACAAGCCCGTCATTGCCGCGGTCAATGGGATTGCCTGCGGCGGAGGTCTTGAGCTGGCCTTGTCCGCTGATATGATCGTCGCGGCGGATCATGCCAGTTTTGCCTTGCCGGAAATCCGGTCCGGCACTGTCGCAGATGCGGCGAGTGTCAAACTGCCCAAGCGCATACCCTATCACATCGCAATGGAGCTTCTGTTGACCGGGCGCTGGTTCGAGGTCGAGGAAGCCAAACACTGGGGTTTGGTGAACGAGATTGTCGCCGCCGATCAGCTGATGGATCGCGCATGGGAACTGGCTCGCCTGTTGGCCTCGGGGCCGCCTCTGGTCTATGCGGCGATCAAAGAGATCGTGCGCGAGGCGGAAGACGCCAAGTTTCAGGATGCCATGAACCGCATAACCAAACGCCAGTTCCGCACCGTGGATACACTATATTCCAGCGAGGACCAGTTGGAGGGCGCGCGGGCCTTTGCGGAAAAGCGCGACCCTGTCTGGAAAGGCAGATAGGGCCGCGCGTTGGTCCCCGTTGCGCCGCCCTGTAAGACAGTCCCTCGGTCCCTAGCCTTTGGCCCCTTGACCCCTTGAATAAACATCTTCGTACCGGATGATATCGTCTTCCCCCAGATATGAGCCGGTCTGGACCTCGATCAGGACCATGTTCACTTTGCCGGGGTTTTCCATGCGATGTACCGCACCCAACGGAATGTAGACCGACTGGTTTTCGCTCACCAGTTTGACCTCGTCGTCAATCGTGACCTTCGCGGTGCCTTCAACCACGATCCAATGTTCGGCCCGGTGATGGTGGCTTTGCAGGCTGAGCGCGGCACCGGGATGCACGTGAATACGCTTGACCTGAAAGCGGGGTGCAATGACAAGGCTTTCGAACCAGCCCCAGGGTCGGTAATCCCGTGGCAGGGTCTCGGCCTGAGGGGCGTCTTTGGCTTTCAGCGCCGCTACTGCGGATTTGACGTCTTGCGCCTTGTCTTTATGCGCAACCAGCACCGCGTCGGGCATGGCGATTGCTACAATATTCTCCAACCCGATCCCCACCAGTTCCTGAGCATCGGATTCTGCCCGAAGCAGTGTGTTTTCGCATTCCAGAGCTGTGGCAGCTCCTGCAGTGACCACGCCGTTGTCGTCCGGTCCGCTCTCGCGCCAGACCGCATCCCATCCACCAAGGTCAGACCACGCGCCACTATAAGGGACGACAGACAGGTTTTGAGCCTTCTCCATCACCGCATAGTCGACCGAAATGTCTTCGACAGTGCTCCATGGTTCAGGTGCCAGTCTCGTAAAACCCAGATCGCATTCTGCGAGATCGACAGCGGATCGTACTGCGGCCAGCATGTCGGGCATGAACGTCTCAAAAGCGTCGATCAGGACTGTGGTCGAGAACAGGAACAAGCCTGCGTTCCAAAGGTATTTCCCGTCCTTCAGCATCGCCTCGGCAGTCGCGAGGTCGGGTTTTTCGACGAACTGTTTCAACGCCTGCGGGGTCGCAGAGAAACTGGCGTCCGGGGTTTCACTCAGCTCAAGCCAGCCATACCCGGTTTCGGCCCGATCGGGGCGAATGCCAAAGGTAACAATCTGCCCGCCACCCGCAGCCGATGTCGCGGCCTGAACGGTCTCGCGAAACCGCGCTTCGTCCGAAATTACATGATCGGACGGCGCCACCAGCATCAATGCGCCGGGTGTCTGTGCCTCAAGCGCCAGCGCGGCTGCCAGAATAGCCGGGGCCGTGTTGCGCCCTTCCGGTTCGATCAGGACCGTTTTTGCCGCGATTTCAACCTCGGCCAGTTGTTCAAGAACGATAAAGCGAAAATCGGACCCGGTGACCAACATCGGGGCTGCAAACCCCTCGCCGGACAATCTGCGCGCGGATGCCTGAAACAGGCTTTCTTCGCCGGTCAGTTTGGAAAATTGTTTTGGATAGCTCTTGCGGGACAAAGGCCACAGACGCGTGCCCGAGCCGCCACACAAAAGCAATGGATAAATGGTTTGCGTCATACGTTCGAATTCCTTGCAACAGATATCACTTTTGCAACCACTATCGGGAAAACGCACGATGATTCTCAAGGAACCCACCGTAATTCTGTGAAACAGCGAGATTTTCCTGCACCGGCATGCATCTCGATTTACACCAAATCCGAAAACGTTTTGGTCGCGATCAACCTGCGTGGTGCCGGGGTCAATATGCCCTGATGTGGCGAAGAAAGCCCACTTGCCGAAAAATGCCGTGGCGACTATCTAGCGTAGAACGTTCACAGGTTTGTCAGAGTGCATTTTCCCTGTGTCACCCTCAATGATTGCGGAAAACCGTTTTGCCGAAAGCCAAACAAAAGTTAGACGAAATCCTGAGCGACTCCATCCTTTGGCGCCTTTTGACTGAAAATCTGCGCGCTCAGGCCGTTCCGTACATTATTTCGATGATCGCCATGGTTCTCGTGGCGGGCACGACAGCTGCCGTCGCATTCATCATGCGCGACGTGGTCGATTCCCTTTTCGACAGTGCAAACTCGGCCAAAATCTTCAGCGTTTCGATGGCCGTGTTTATCATTTTCATGGTGAAGGGACTTGCGACATATGTGCAGGTCGTTGCCATGACGCGCGCCGGAAATCGTATTGTCGCGCAGCAACAGATCAAGTTGTATGACAAGCTGCTGCGGCAAGGCGTTTCCTTCTTCAATCTTACTGAAAGTTCCGATTTGTTGCTGCGAGTGACACAATCGGCCCAAGCGGCGCGTTCGGCGATTGAAATCGTCATCACAACGGCGGTGCGGGATACGCTGTCTCTCATCGGACTTTTGGCCGTTATGTTCTATCAGCAGCCGTTCCTGTCCCTTTTCACGCTGATTATTGGTCCGCTGGCGATTTGGGGTGTTCGGACTCTGCTGCGCAAAGTTCGCGAAATCGCGGATATGGAGATGCAATCGCTTGGCGCGATTATGCAGGTTATCCAGGAAACCTCGGCCGGTATTCGTGTGGTCAAGTCTTTCAGTCTTGAAGAGCGGATGGCGGGCCAAATGTACACTGCTGTCAAAAGCGTCGAAAAACGGCGCAACAAACTCGCCCGTCTTCAAGCTGCGACCAGCCCGTTGATGGATATTCTTGCGGGTTTCGCGATTGCTTCAGTCATCGGGCTGAGCGCAGCCAATCTCTTTGGGTCCTCGAGCACCACACCGGGCGAGTTGATGTCCTTTGTGACGGCGTTGATGATGGCATATGAACCCGCCAAGCGCCTGTCCCGAGTCCGTGTCAAGATGGAGCTGTTTTTGCGGCGGGTGCAGATGATGTTCGCACTTCTTGACCAGCCGGAAACGTTGAAGGAGGAGGCTGATCCTCTGAGTCTGCCAGAGGGTCCGGGGGAAGTTATCTTTGACGATGTGACTTTTGGGTATCGGCAAGACGACCCAATCCTGAGGAACCTGTCCTTGACTTTCGAGGCGGGGAAAACCACGGCGCTTGTTGGCCTGTCCGGAGGCGGCAAATCGACGATCCTGAACCTTGCGCTGCGTCTTTACGATCCGCTTGAAGGGACGGTCAGCATCGATGGCAATGATGTAAAACTGGCCTCGTTCGAGACCCTGCGCAAGAAGATGTCTTATGTTGGCCAAGAGGTGTTTTTGTTCTCAGCTTCGATTGCGGACAATATCCGCCTGGGACGGCAAGACGCATCGTTGGAAGATGTCATCGAAGCGGCCAAGGCCGCAAATGCCTATGATTTCATCATGAAGCTCGAGGATGGGTTTGATACCCTAACGGGCGAAAACGGGGCGTTTTTGTCTGGCGGGCAAAAACAACGCCTTGCGATTGCCCGTGCTCTGCTGCGCGACAGCCCCATTTTGTTGCTGGACGAACCGACAAGTGCGCTGGATTCGAAATCTGAACATGTGGTGCAAGAGGCCTTGCATCGCCTGACTGAGAACCGGACGACGCTTATTGTTGCCCACCGTTTGTCGACGATCCTGCATGCGGACAAGATAGTGGTTATCGAGAACGGTCAGGTGCTGGAGCAAGGCCGTGCCGAGGACCTGCTCAAGGAACCGGGGCCATTCCGCACGCTTTATGATCACCAGTTTTCGAACGCGGTCAAAACCGAAGAATAGCCGTCCGCCGGACGCCTCAACAAAAGCGAAACGACATGGATGCGTCCGTCATTATTCCGACCTATCACAGCTGGGACAAGCTGCAGGCTTGCTTGAATTGCCTGACGAAACAGAGCGTGGACCCCGCGCGGTTTGAGATACTCGTGGTCAACAACGACCCGGCCGATCCGCTTCCGGCCACGTTCAATCTGCCGGAAAACGCATCTGTTCTTGAGCAGACAAAACCGGGATCTTACGCCGCACGGAACCGGGGCATCGAACAAGCCACAGCCAACCTTCTGTTTTTCACTGATTCAGATTGTTTGCCCGATCCGGAGTACATCGCCGCTGGTTTGGACATCGCCGCCGCACACCCGGAAATCGGGCGTTTCGGTGGAAATGTTGTCCTCATTCCAAACGGGGATCATTGGACCACGACCGAGCTTTATGACTTGCACTTGGGGCTTGAACAGCAAAAGTGGGTCGAGCGGGGACGGGCTGTTACCGCAAACCTGATTGTACGTCGCGAAACAATGGACCGTGTCGGCTGGTTCAATGACACCGTCCTGTCCGGTGGTGATATGGAATGGAATGCGCGTGCGTCGGCGGCTGATGAACCAATCCTTTTTGCGGCTGACGCCATCGTCCGTCACCCGGCCCGTGGTAGTCTGAGCGAACATTTGACCAAGGCGCGCAGGATCGAGGGCGCGCGGCTACGTCGAAATGCGAGCCGAGGGTTGGTGAACTACATTCCGCCCATCCAGAAGCTCATTCCCTCTTTCAAAACGCTGAGAAACCTTCTGAAAAACCCTGAACTGAGCACGGGGCAGGCCTTTTCGGTCTGGGGCGTTCACTATGCGATCCGGGTCGTGAAAATTACCGAAACGGTACGGCTTCTCTGGTTCAAGAGACCTGACCAGCGCACCTGACACATCTTCTGAGCTATCCGGGAAACGTTCAGGAATACGCCTCATGCGGTTGTGCGTTGAGTTTGCCTGACGTCAACGCAGCCAAGGCGACCATCAGCGCAGCGGTTCCCAGCACCGCTGCCAACCCGCCCAGCTGATAGGTCAAACCTGACAGGACCGTGCCGAGCAGGCGTCCGGTCGCGTTGGCCATATAATAAAATCCGACATCCATCGTGACACGTTCCGACTTGGTGAAAGTTAGGATCAGATATGAATGCAGCGAAGAATTTACGGCAAAAACCGCACCAAACGCCAGCAGGCCAACAACCAGCGTGACGGTTAACCAGGGTTGCGGCGCTTGCGACATAAGGACGGCCACCGTCAACACCATGGGCACACAAA
The DNA here is from genome assembly GCF_056540905.1 of Ruegeria sp. AL1. NCBI lineage: Bacteria > Pseudomonadati > Pseudomonadota > Alphaproteobacteria > Rhodobacterales > Roseobacteraceae > Ruegeria > Ruegeria sp. AL1. The sequence continues at coordinate 198,758 of NZ_JBQFXP010000006.1, read as the reverse complement.
ACAATGCGGCGGCCCAGTTGCGGGCAGCCAGGATCAGATCTCCTTCGCTACGCTCCGAAGCACGCAGGATTTTGGGTGCGTTGGCCTGCACGACGCCATACAAGATAACCCAAATGGCCATGAACGTACCGATCATGAAAAACGCAGTGCGATTGCCATCCGCAGAGCCGTCTGAAAGTACCGCATAGAAGTATATCGGGATGCCAACCACGAACCACACATCCCGCGCACCGAACAGGAATACCCGTGCCGCTGACAGCCAGTTCACGTTGGGAGATTTGGAAAAAACTTCCGAGAACTTCGCGCCTTTGCACCCCTTGGGCAGACCCTGTGGCATGAACAGAATGACAGCCGCAAGGATTACGCCCAGTACGATTGCCATCACCAGTACGGCCCATGTGAAACCTAGCGTTGCCAGCAGCGCCGCCCCCAACAAAAATCCAAGACCTTTGACCGCGTTTTTCGAGCCTGTCAGAAGCGCGACCCAGCGAAACAGGCCCCCGCCTTCTGTTGGGGCCAAAAGTTTCACTGCTGACTTCGAGGACATTTTGGCCAGATCCTTTGCGACCCCGCTGGCTCCCTGCACGATCATCACAAAAACGACCTTGGCCGGTATTGCCCAGTTCGGGTCCAGTTGTGTCAGAACCAGCAAAGCCCCGACTTGCAGCGCAAGGCCCGCGTATAATGTCGATGTCAGACCGAACCGTGCTGCGATCCAACCTGCGGCCAGATTGGTGACTATCCCCGCGATTTCGTACAGAACGAACAAATAGGCCAGCTGAACAGGTGAGAATCCCATAATGTGAAAATGCAAAAGGACCAGCATCCGCAGGGCGCCGTCCGTCAGCATGAACGCCCAATAGGCTGCCGTGACCGCCACATAAGCCGAAAACCCCTCGGGCCGCTGCGTCACAGCGCGGCTCCGACCATCAAGGCAACATCAACCAGACGGTGGGCATAGCCCATCTCGTTGTCGTACCAGGCATAAATCTTAACCTGCGTCCCGTTCACGACCATGGTCGATGGCGCATCGATAATCGAGGATCGGGGGTCATTGGTATAATCCGTCGAGACCAGAGGGCGGGTTTCATAGCCCAGAATGCCCTTCAGCGGACCATCGGCGGCGGCTTTGAAATAGCTGTTAACCTCTTCCGGCGTCGTGGCGCGTTCGACTTCGAACACACAGTCGGTCAGCGAGGCGTTCAGCAATGGGACACGCACGGCATGCCCGTTCAGCCGTCCTTTGAGTTCAGGGTAGATCAAGGTGATTGCGGTGGCCGAGCCTGTGGTGGTCGGGATCAGCGAATTCAGCGCCGACCGTGCGCGGCGCAGGTCCTTGGCGGGGCGATCGACAATGGTCTGCGTGTTGGTCACATCATGGATCGTGGTCATGGACCCGTGCCGGATGCCCAGGTTCTCGTGGATCACTTTCACGACCGGTGCCAGACAGTTGGTCGTGCAGGACGCTGCCGTTACAATGTGGTGCTTGTCAGCGTCATAAGTGCCCTCGTTCACACCCATGACGATATTCGCCGTCGGGCCGTCCTTGACGGGGGCAGAAACAACAACCTTTTTCACTCCGGCCTTGAAATAGGGGGCCAGTTTCTTTTCGCTTTTGAAAACACCAGTGCAGTCAATCACCACATCGACCCCATCCAGCGGCAGGTCCGACAGGTCCGTGGTTCCGATAAAGGGCAGGCGGGTGCCGTCGATCGTTACACTCTCGGCATCATGCTGGAACGTCGCGTCCCAGCGCCCGTGAACCGTGTCGAACTCAAGCAGATGAGCGTGCATCTCGGGGTCGCCGACGCCATCGTTGATCCAGGCGATCTTTGCGCCCTTTTCAAGCAAAGGTTTCAGGGCCAGCTTTCCCATTCGGCCAAGGCCGTTTATGGCATATGTGGTCATTTCAGGCCCTCGACCGGCGTGCGCCCGATATCATCGACTGCGGATTGTAATGCGATCCGGTCGAGACTTTCGACAGGCAATGATGTAAACGCCTCGATCCGCCGTTTGAGCGCGCCGTAGGCGTTCTGAAAGGCCAGGCTTTTCTCGGCATCCGTGCCGGTCGCCTTGACTGGATCCACCATGCCCCAATGGCCGCTGATCGGTTGGCCTTCCCAAGCGGGGCAATCCTCGTTCGCGGCCTGATTGCAGACTGTAAACACGAAATCCATCCGAGGCGCGTCGCCTGTCGCAAATTCTGACATATGTTTTGATCGCAGTACCGAAGTGTCGTGCCCTTTGTCGGTTAGCACCTGCAAGGCAAACGGGTTTAATTCGGACGTTGGCTGCGTTCCGGCAGAGTAGACGTTGAACCGGTCTGCACCCAAAGAGCGCAGAATGGACTCGGCAAAGATCGACCGGGCTGAGTTGCCAACGCATAAAAAAAGGACATTAAATTTTCGGTCCGCCATGGTTTCATTTCCTTGGGTGAAAGGCAGGCAGACATCAGGTCTGCCGCGACAGCAATCGTTCAGCAGAAATTCCAGCATCTTTTGCACGTTGCCCATTTCGATCGAATAAAGAAGTGAGGTTCCCGACCGCGCCTGACGCACCAAACCCGCTTGCTGAAGCGCATTCAGATAATTCGACAAGGTGCTGGGTTTTATGTCGAGCCCAGAGGCCAGTTCCCCCGCCGGCACAGCGTCAGGAAAGCGTCGCATCAACATGCGAAACACAAGAATCCGTTGCGGGTGGCCCAGCGTGGCCAGTTGGCTTGTTATCTCTAATTCCATATTTCATGAAATACGGAATTAGGTAATCAGCGTCAACATCGAATAGCCTTTAGGCTCAAATTGAAGCAAAAGACGGAAGCTGGACTATCTGACATAAAAACACAAATTAGTGAGCACGAAAGAGCACTATTTCCGGACGATCTGCAATAATTGTTGGGTTTTAGAGCATACCCCTATCATAAAGAGCAGATAAATTTCCTTTTAGAAAACCGCTGGATCAGCCGGCGGCTGCCGCAGAATCAGAAAAGGAAGCTTGTCATGAAAACCATGAAAACTCTTGCGTTTGGACTTGTCCTTGGCGCCTCAGCGCTGGCGTTTGGCCATTTTGCACCCTCAGTGCAGGCACAGGTATCGGATGACTGGCAACCAAACTGGACAGCTGACGGCGAGCTGGTTTTGCCCACAGGCTATCGGGAATGGGTCTTCCTCGGCTCTCCCCTGACTCCTAACGCGTTGAATGGCGGGCAGGCAGGGTTTCCCGAATATCACAACGTCTACATGCACCCGGCGGCTTATGCGATTTACAAAGAAACCGGCGAATTTCCTGAAGGCACAATTTTGTTGAAGGAGCTGCAATTGACCCAACCGGGCGAGGAAGAAGACGGCTCGCGCTTTGAAGTATCCGGGCGTGGTTTCTTTCCTGCCGGCTTCAATGGCATCGACATCGCGGTCAAGGATTCCTCGCGCTTTGCAGACAGCAACAACTGGGGATATTTCAACTTTGGCCACCATGCACCACCATATGCAGAAACCGCCGCCGCGGCCCCGATTGAGGCCTGTGCATCCTGTCACATTGATAATGCTGACGAAGACATGGTCTTTACCCGGTTCTACACAATCCTGAGCGCTGACTGAACCTCCGCCGAAGACACGGGCCGCTGATCTCCAATTGCGTTGCGGTCCGTGTCTGGCGCGGCGACACGGGCACGTGATGACCTGTCTTCAGACACCGGAACGAATACATGAAACCTCATGAATCCGCGATTTGCATATTGATACTTGGTTTTTTCATGCTTGTGTCCCCGGCCTTTGCGCAGATGGGCGCACCGGTTGATCATTGCACGGCGCAAGCGGAACCAGGCGTTGACTGGCATGAGTGCGACTTTTCCCACGAAGACCTGGCAGGTGTGGATCTAAATGGGGCCAACCTGAACGGGGCCAAGTTCACGGCGGCCAATCTGCGCGGCGCAAACCTGTCCAACGCGGACCTGAGTGGTGCGATCCTGATTGGCGCTGATCTGCAGGAGGTTGATTTTTCCGGCGCAGATTTGCAGGGCGCTTTCATGACCAAGGCACAGCTTGGGAAAAACCGGTTTGATGGCACATTGCTGAGCGGGGCTTATTACAATAACGCGCATAAATGCGCGCAGGGTTCGGTGGGCATCTGCAAGTGACGTCCGAATGGTCCGGTCTGATGTCACGCCGTCAGTGGATGGCACTGATCGGTATGGCGGGCGTCTTGGCGCTTGCAGGTCCAACAGAAGCCAGCACCCGAAATATCCGACAGAACCGCGCATCCAGGCGGGGATTCTATGCCAACACATATCTGATCGAAGGTCCGCAGAGCTTTGCTCTGATAGACGCACATTTGCATCCGGACGAAGCCCAAGAGCTTTCGGCGCTGATTCTAGCGGCACAAAAACCGCTTGAGGCAGTTGTCATCACCCACCCACACCCGGACCACTATCTCGGTTTGGAACATCTGGGCAGCTTGTTCCCCCACACTCGTGTCCTCAGTTCAGACGTGACCCTGCGTTTCATTCGAACAGCCGCAGCAGACTGGCCTGAGTTCAAAGCTCCTCTGATTGCTGTGGGGCAAGGCGAGTTGACACTCGCCGGACGTCGATTTCAGTGTTCGCTGATGCCGGATGCGGAAAGTATGGCACCCTTGGTGCTTTTTGAAACGGAAACCCGCACGCTGATCACCGGCGATCATGTTCTGAACCGACAGCATTTGTGGTTGGTCGAGGGGCGCCCCGAGGCCTGGTTACGCAATCTTGATCACTTGGCTGCCTTAGCCCCGAAGACGGTGTTGCCCGGACACGGGGCCATCGGCAGCGCTGAGTTAATCGGCGCGACGCAGGCTTATTTGCGCGATATACTGGAGCTCACGGAGCGAAATACTCCAACGGAACATCTGCGCGCCGAGATGCTGCGCCGTTACCCTGAACATGTCTTTGTCGAGGCTCTCGATGACAGTCTTCGCGCGCTGCTCTGATTTTCTTCGCTTGGGTCCAACGCAGTTCGGCCGCCAACTGGTTAGCTCTGTTCCTTCGTAGGCTCGATCTGGTCGAATATGGCGTTGCAAATCTGGCCCATCTCCAGCGCGAAGAAATTCTTCGCAGCAGCCTCATTGGGGTGGAATGGGTCCTTGACCAGACCTTTCTTATTCAGCCGAAAATAATCTTTATTGCCCTGATTTGCCGCGACGGTTGCCGGAGTGGCACCAGGTACAAATGTGCACCGCAGTCCTGTTGTTTTGAACGCATTCATCAGGTTGGCCTGTGCCCGCAGACGCAGGTCCACGATTTTTTTCTTATAGGCCGGGGCCGTTGTCATGAAGATGCAGGGCAAATCCGGCGGCAATTGCGCTTTCAGCCGTTCCACATCCCTGACGGCCGACTCGGGATTGTTGGCCCAGTGTTTGGCGGAATTTCCAAGAAAAGACATGAGCAGCAGCTTGGGTTCGTAATAGTCTTCTCGCAGCATCGCCTCGAGAGGTGATTTGTTCGGCGAGCAGAATTGATATTCCTTGCCTTGGCCGATCTGCACATATTTGTTCTTGGTTTTGTTGACGAACCCGTATGTGCCTGCATTAACTCTCCATTTCGGGTCGACCTTGCAGATCGTATCTTTCTTGCGGCCTGACCGCGCGGTCCACGAGTCGATCGAGCTGGAACGTACCCCGATAACGCCGACCCGCATGTCACCCAGTTTCGCAAGGTTTTGTTTCTGTTCGGCATTGGGGCTGCAATGCTGCTTGATATCGCTGAAGAACTCCAGAAACGCGGGGCCAGAGCCAAATGATATCTGACTGTCCCCAATGATCAGGATCTCGGGCGAGTCAAACGCCTCGGCGTGGCTCTGCCCGACAGGTATCAGCAGCGCACTCAGCGCCATTATTATCTTATTTCGAAACTGCATGTTCCCCCCTATGCCGTTCCCCTAGTCCAAAGCGGAAAATACCGCATCACATAACGCATCCGCGTTAATATCCAGAAACTGGCGGATGGCCGCCGGGCTCGGATGGTGCGGGTCTTTTACCTTGCCGGCATCATTGCGCCGGAAATACTGTGGTTTCCCTTCAATTGCCGCTCTGGTTTTCTTGTTGAACCCCTCAACAACTTCGCAATGCCCGCCGGCCCTTTCAAAAGCGCGGGCGATCTGGGTTTGCGCCTTCATCCGTTTGTCATTGGTCTTTTTCAAATAGACGGGCACGCTTGAGACAAACACGCATGGAATGTCCTGCGGAATCTGTGCCAGCGTACGTTGCGCATCCTGATCAGCAGCCTCGGATGAATTTGCCCACCGGTCGGCCGAATTGCCCAGGAAAGTCAGAACAAGAAGACCTGGTTTGTAGTAGCCTTCGGCAAATGCGGCCTCGAACGCGGTCTTTTGTGGTTTGCAAAACTGATAGGACTTGCCCTTGCCGATCTGGATGAAGACCCGTTTTGGGTTTCCATCTATGCCATAAGCGCCTGCGTTCACACCAAATTTCTTGTCTACGTCACAGATTGCCCCGCGCGGCGCGCCCTTGGTGGTGGTCCAGGATTGCAACGATGTCGATCGAACACCGATGGCTGCGATCTCGCGTTCCCCTAGTTTTTGCAGGGATTTTTGGCGTTTGGGCGTCATTTCGCATCGGTCGCCAAGCTGTTCGAAGAACCGGGTATATTCCTTTCCGGCCCCAAACGATATCTGGCTGTCGCCCAAAACCAGAACATCAGGTTGTGCCAACGCCGGAACCGAGGCCAGAGTCAAGAAGACTGCTAAACAGGTCCGCAGGGCATTTGCAGTTTTGTTCTTCACGTCGTCACCATGGTCGCGGCCAGATTAAGATCGCTGTAAAGCGTTTGTCCAGATTATGATGCCGCTTTCGGCAGTGAAATACGATACAACACCTTGTTAATGCCATGGTGTCAGGGCTTCCGACGGTATTTCGCCCTAAACTCAGCATACTAACCGCGTTTGGGGCAGCTTCCTGAATGTCACAGGTTTTCAAAGGTCGCGGGGGTTCACGGCAACGTCAGCCGGATTTAACCCGACAGGTGCTGACGCCGTGAACGTCCCGGACCTTGTCAAACTGACTTCAGCTTGAGATCGGAAGCCAGTTTGCGATTGCCTGTCCAATCTCATCTGGCGAGTCTTCCTGAATATAGTGAATGCCCGGAACCGTGACTTCGGTCAGATTGGGCCAGCTTCGCACCAGATCCTGAACCGGCCCCTCTGTAATCAGCGCGCCCGGTTCGGCGTTTACGAACAACTTGGGAAACTGGGACGTCGCCAGCCACGCGCCGTAAGCTGCGACAAGCTCGGCCACGTCTGTGGGGTCACCCTCGATCGGGATTTGCCTTGGCCAGGTCAAGGTCGGCCTGCGGTCTTCACCAGCGCTTAGAAACGGACGCCGGTATTCATCCATTTCTTCAGGATCGAGTGCGCGCAGTATGCTGCCGGGCAGAACGTTTTCAATGAAGATATTCCCCTGCAGGATCATCTCTTCACCCGCTGGTGAACGGAAGGCCTGAAAGATCTCACGCGCGGCTTCGGGAAACGCGGACCAGCTTGGGACCGGTGCGACAATGGCCTCCATGAAGGCGATTCCCCTGACAGCGTCCGGATGGGTATGCGCCCAGTGAAAACCAAGGCCGGACCCCCAATCATGGATCACCAGCGTGACGTTGTGCGTGACGTCCAGTTCTTCCAGAAGAGCAAACAGATAGCTTCGGTGTTCCGCGAAGGTGTAGCGGTCCGGTCCCGAGTTATCGAGCTTTTCGGAATCGCCCATCCCGATAAGGTCCGGTGCTATCAGACGGCCACGACCTTCAAGATGAGGCATGATATTGCGCCACAGATACGAGGAGGTCGGGTTGCCATGCAAAAATACAATCGGGTCCCCCTCGCCATGCTCTACATAAGCCATTTTCCTTCCGAGAATTGTTTTTGATTTTTTGCTGTAGGGCATTTGTGAGGTCTGTTTGGTCGGCATCTCAGTCTTCCCATTGGATTGAATTTCGGGGGTGGTGCGCATGTCTGGATCTTAGATAGCATGGTCGCCCCAGACGTCATGTTCGCTATTTTATAGGTCGTTTACATTAGCCCGGTCTAAAGGTTTCACGCTACGCGTTCGCTTCAACCCCCATCACGACGCGGTGAGCAATTTCAACATTGGAAAAAAAATATTACCAATTTTTGCGCCCCGCGTTATGTTACGCGGGTATCGTTTGGCCTGTCACAGGCAAGGCGATCATCTATGGGAGGAACAGATGACCAAAAAGCTTATCACGCGCCGCAGCGCGTTCAGAAGCATTGCCGGTGCCGGTGCCGCGACACTGGCCGCACCGCATATCGCAACCGCCGCTGGTGAAGGGACCACCTGGAAGATACAGACATCCTGGCCTGGCGGCATCGGTCTGCAGGTCTTCAAGGACTGGTGCGCGACGATTGAGGAAAAGACCGGCGGAGAACTGGCCTTTCAGGCCTTTGGCGCCAACGACGTCGTGGGTGATTTCCAGCTGGCAGATGCTGTAAAGAACGGCGTTCTGGACGCAATCAACCCGTTCACCATCTATTATCAGGGTATCATCCCTGCGGCGGTTTTCCTCAGCTCTTATCCGCTGGGCCTGCGTCAGCCGCATGAATATGACACGTTCTATTACGGTCTGGGTGGTCTGGAAATCGCCCGCGAATTGCTGGGCGCGCAAGGTCTGCATTTTGTCGGACCGGTGCATCACGGGCCGAACATCATCCACTCGAAAGTGCCGATCCGGTCGATTGACGATTTTGAGGGCCGCAAGATGCGCCTGCCAGGCGGAATGGTGGCCGAGGTGTTCTCGGAACTGGGTGCGGAAACGACCGTTCTGCCGGGGTCCGAGATTTTCCCGGCACTGGAAAAGGGCACAATCGACGTGGCCGACTTTGTGGGGCCAGCCGTGAACCACGCCCTGGGCTTCAGCCAGGTGACAGATTACATCGTGATGGGTCCTGCGGGCTTTATGTCCGTCTATCAACCGGTCGACATTATGGATATCACGGTCGGAAAAACCGCCTGGGACAAGCTGAGCCCGCAGATGCAGGAATTCGTGGAAATGGAAACCCACGTCTATTCCGACCTGCACCATGCAGCCATTCAGGCCGCCGATCAGGAAGCCTGGAAAAAGTTCGAAGCCGAAGGTACCGAGATCACCCGTCTGTCGCAGGACGACGTGGAGCTGATGACCGAAATCGCCGTGCCGATCTGGTTCAAATACGCAAACCGCGACAAGAACGCTGCGCGGGTTTTCAAAATCCAGCTTGATTACATGATGTCTGGCTCATTGGGCTATGTGACGCCTGAAATGATCGAAGGTCAGACGCTGGATCTGTGATCCGCTGATCCTTTGCTAACAGTCCGCGCGGTCGCCGCGCGGACATGACTTTTCTTTGGAATTCGGAACGTACCATGCCGAGCGTCGATTTCACGCTGCCGCACTGGCTGTATTGGGTCGGGCTGATCGCCTTTCCTGCTCTGGCCATGGTGTTGGCGCGTAAAGCCCAGCCTGAAAAACGCACCTATGGAATGCCACTGGGCTACCTGATCCTTGTCACGGGCGGGATGCTTGGCCTGCACCGGTTTTATTTGCGCAGTCTTCTGGGGCTGATTTATCTGCCGATCTTCCTGATGATCCTTTTTGCGAATGGAGAAGAGCGCACGGCGCGGAACGAATTCTCCAACGCCATCAACATCGTGCGACAGGCCGAGCGTACCATCGAAAGGGAATCCGGTCGGGTTGAGGCTGCCGAGGAGGGGCTCGCGGACCTGCGCGCGGCCGCCGAGGCGGCACAGGATGGCACCGCGCTGCAGAAGCGACGCGCAGAAAGGTCTCTGGACCGGGCCGAAAAAGCCATTGCAACGGGTCGCGAGCGACTGGCCGAATCCGAGGCCGCGCGGGTTGAAGCCCAGCCTTTGGCCGACGCTGCCGGCAAAGATCGCGCCTTTTGGGGATCAGTTGCGCGCTATGCGTTCTTCACAATTCTGGCGCTTATGGCAATCGATGCGCTGTTGATGCCCAAGCTGGTTGCAAGCGCCCGCGCCAAGGCCGAGGCCGAACCACATGAACCTGAAATGGAGATCGACGAAGAAACTGCCGCCCGGGCCGCCGAACTGGACCCGAATGCCCGCAAGTCAGATCAGGACTATGCGCAGAACTGGATAGACAGGCTGTCGCTTTATGCTGGTGAGTTCGTCTCGTACTGGGCGGTGATCGCTGTCTTTGTCTACTATTACGAGGTGATCGTCAGATATGTGTTCAACGCGCCGACCAATTGGGCACATGAATCCATGTATCTGATGTTTGGGATGCAATACCTGATCGCCGGATCCTATGCGATGCTGACCGAAAGCCATGTGCGGGTGGATATCTTCTATGCGCCGCTGACCAAAGCAAAACGGGCATGGGCGGACCTTTTCACATCGATCTTCTTCTTCATCTTCGCAGGTACTCTGCTGGTGACGTCGTACATTTTCGCAATGGATGCGGTTGCGGTGCCCACTGGCAACTCGGTCGTATCGGATTGGGCGCGTGGTGAGATCGGATTCTTCCAGATGTTCGGATCGCTGACCTTCGGCGACTGGACCGATCCAAACATTCGCTGGGGTGAGATCAGCTTTAACGAATGGGAAATCCCGCTTTGGCCGATGAAATGGATGATGGTCGTGGGCGCGATACTGTTGATTTTGCAAGGGGTGTCGAAACTGTCCAAAGACATCCGAACGATTGCACGGGGGTACTGACCGATGGGTCTTGATATGTCCATCGAGCTGCTGACGCTCGTTATGTTCGGATCACTGCTGGTCCTGCTGATGGCGGGTTTGCCGCTTGCTTTTGTCACCGGGGGGTTGGCCTGTGTCTTCCTGTTCGTTCTCGGCGATGCACGGGCGCTGAATATCGTGCCCAGCCGGATTTTCCCGCTGATGACGAACTATCAGCTATCCGCGATCCCACTTTTCATCTTCATGGCTTCGATGCTGGAACGGGCCGGGATCATCAACGACATGTTCGATGTGATCTACAAGGTACTTGGAGGTTTGAAAGGTGGGCTGGCTGCGGCGACAATCATCGCCTCGACCGTTCTGGCGGCGATGGTTGGTGTCATCGGGGCCGCTGTGGTGACAATGGGGATCATCGCGCTGCCTGCGATGCTGAAACGCGGCTATGATACCAAGATCGCCATGGGTTCGATCATGGCAGGGGGGACGCTGGGCATTCTGATCCCGCCGTCTATTCTGGCCATCATCTACGCCGTTGTGGCCGAGCAATCGGTGGGAGAACTGTTCATCGGCGCCGTCATTCCCGGTCTGATGTTGTCGGGGATGTACATCATCTATGTGGTGGTCCGGTCCTATATCAATCCGGTTCTCGGCCCCCCAATCCCCGTCGATGAACGTATCTCGAATCGCGAGAAAATGCGCCTAATGGGCAAGATGTCGGCCCCGATCGCGTTGATTGTCATCGTGCTGGGCGTGATCTTTTCCGGCGTCGCGACCCCGGTTGAGGCTGCGGGCATCGGCACTTTCGGGGCCTTCATCGTCGCCGCCATCCACAACAAGCTGGACTGGCCCACGGTTCGCGAGGCGTGTCTGACCACGCTCAAAGCTTCGGCCATGGTGATCTGGATCATGTTCGGTGCGACGATCTTTGTGGGGCTTTACGTGCTGGAAGGCGGTCAGCAATTCGTGCAGGAAACGATGCAGGGTGCGGGTCTTGGGCCGTGGGGCATCCTGATCGTCATGCAGATCCTGCTGGTGGTGCTGGGCATGTTCCTCGACTGGGTCGGTATTCTGCTGCTGTGCGTGCCGATCTTTGTTCCGATCATCAAGGCGTTGGGGGCGGCCGCGTTCGGCTTTGACGATCCGAACGATTTGGTGCTGTGGTTCGGGGTTCTCTACCTGGTGAACATGCAGATGAGCTTTCTGTCACCGCCCTTCGGTTATGCGCTGTTCTACCTGCGGGGGGTTGCCCCGCCCTCGATCCCGATGACGGACATCTTCAAAGCGGCCCTTCCATTTCTGTTCTTGCAGATCGTAGGGCTTGTCATCTGTATGCTGTTCCCATGGGTCGTGACGTGGCTCCCAAACCTCGTCTACGGCTAGACGTTCACATATTCGGAGAGCTCATTTTAGCGCGCGGGTCAGAAAGGCCCGCGTCGCTTCGTGTCGGGGCGCGCCAAACAGCTGCGCGGGGGGGCCTTCTTCGACAATGCGCCCGTCCTGAAGAAAGCAGACTTTGTCTGCCGCCTCGCGTGCGAACCCCATTTCATGGGTCGCCATCACCATGGTCATACCCTGTTTTTTCAGCATCAGCAGCACGTCCAGAACCTCACCCACAAGTTGCGGATCAAGGGCCGAGGTAATCTCGTCAAACAACATGACCTCGGGTTTCATGGCCAAGGCACGCACAATGGCGACGCGCTGTTGCTGACCACCGGACAACTGATCGGGATAATTGTCCAGACGGTCCGCCAATCCGAACCGGGCAAACAGGGCTTCGACCTCGGGTTGGAGGTCTGCACGGGTCAAACCGTGCACCCGGCGCGGGGCCAACATCACGTTCTCCAGCGCCGTCATATGCGGAAACAGGTTGAAGCTCTGGAACACTATCCCAATGCGTGCGCGCACCGATTGCGGGTTGAGACCGGGGATCGAGATATCCTCTCCGTCCAGAAATATCGCTCCGTCTTCGATTGGCTCCAACAGGTTGATGCATCGCAAAACCGTTGACTTGCCCGCACCAGAGGCGCCGATCAGACAGACCATTTGGCCTTCTTCAACCGCCAGATCGATGCCGTTGCACACGGTGCGTTCGCCGAACCGTTTGATGACGCCTTGCAAGTCGAGTTTCGGCATCAACGCCTCGCTCGCATTTGACGGGCCATCAGGTGATCAGCATAGCGGGTGGCCGGAACGGTCACGATCAGAAAAATGATCGCTGCACCAACATAGGGGGTAAAATTCGCCAGCAGTGATTTGAAAACGCCGGCCTGACGGAAGATTTCGACCGGGCCGATGAAACTCAGCAACGAGACATCCTTTTGCAACGCAATTAACATGTTCATCTGCGATGGAACCACATTGCGGACGGCCTGCGGCAAAACCACATCCCGCATCACCTGCCGCTCGGACAAACCCAGCGAAAGCGCGGCCGCCCTTTGACTGTGATGTACGCTGTCTATCCCCGAGCGGAAGATTTCAGCCACATAGGCGGAATAAGTCAGGATCAAAGCCAGAGACCCCCAGATATACGGCGAATTCCAAGGGCGTGGCAGGCCAAGGCCCGGGATTCCAAAGCCGATCAGATAGACCGTCAGAATAACCGGTACGCCACGAAAGACGTCCGTGAAGGCAGCCCCAAATATCCGCAACGGAAAAAGCGCGGGTGACTTGGCATCACGCGCAAGCGCAATCAGCAGGCCCAGAACCGCGATAGCAGGGGCGGACCATGCAAAGATCATGACGTTGATGCGAAATGCCTCAAGCAATTTCGGGAATGTCTTGATCAACGTTTCGCCGTCGAAAAAGCTCTGCTGAACCTTGGCCCATCCCGGGGCCAGCGGCACAAGAAAGTAGATCGCCGCAACCACGATCACCGTGCTTGTCGCCGCAATCACCACCGAGCGCCGCCGCTGCTGCGCCTCATATCGTTCGCGGCGGGTTGCTCCCGTCGCCTCTGGTCCGGTCATCTTATTTGATCAATGGGACACCAGTCGTGTCCTGCAGCCATTTGGCCTCGATCTCGGCCAGTTTGCCGGTTTCGGCCAAGGTCACAATGGCCGCATCTATGCAGGGTTTGAGCGGATTTCCTTCCTCCATCAACATTCCAAACTGGTCAGGGTTGTCACTTTGATCCGGCGGAAACTGTCCGATCACCTTTGACCCTTCGATCATAACGGCGCTCAGAAACAATGCTGTCGGCAAATCGAACAGGGCCGCATCGATCTGATTGGCTGTCATAGCCGCATTCACGTCTGCGTTGTCCCCGTATAGCAATGGATCGCTGTCGGGCTGGATGATACTCGCCAGTTTCGGAACTGCCGTGGTCGACCCCACTGCGCCCCACTTCAAAGCTTTCAACGACTCGAGAGACGGCGCCGTGCCGACAGCATTGGCGCTGACAAGAACGGCCATCGGCGCGGTGTAGTAAGGGGCCGAGAAATCCACCACCTGATCCCGTTCTGGCGTGATCGAGTATTGCTGCATATTCACATCAAACTCTTTCACACCGGGCTGGATCGCTTCATCGAACGAGGACCGGATCCAGATCACATCTTCCGCTGAAAAGCCCATTTCTTCTGCCACGGCATAGGCTACAGCGGCTTCGAAGCCCTCGCCGCTTTCGGGCGTATCGTCCAGAACCCATGGGTAATAGGCAGGGTTTCCGGTGGCGATGGTGAACTTGCCCTCGGTCAGCGTTTTGCCTGCGGCGCACTGCCCGTCCGCAAAAACCGCAGTGGCAAAGCCAAGCGATAGTGCCGCAAAGGTAAGCGTCCTGAACATGAGATCATCCCTCGTAATGGGTTATTCAGTCGCTACGGTAGTCCCGCCCGGACAACCTGTCCAGCGCCTGTCATCCGCCGGTTTCGGAACCACCAAACAGGGTCGGCGTATCGCCTTCCTGCCACTGCGCATACTTGGCCATTACACTTTGAAATGGCGTGCTGTTCAGGAAGTTGTCGAGCCAGAGAACAAGATCGGGCCAGTCCTGCGCGTCAAACCATGCTCTGTCGATATAGGCAAATTGCCGGACAAAGGGCAAAAGGGCCAGATCAGCCAAGGTAGGACGATGCCCGAACAGCCAGGGCTGGCCTCCCAAAACCAGATTGAGTTCCTTGAGGTGCAGCGCGGCTTTGGCCCGCTCTGCTTGATGATCAATGTCCGGATAGCGCGTCGCATATTTGGTATGATCAAGCGCCCGTTTAAACGGCCCGTCATTTGCGGCGATCAGGTCCCATCCCAGGCGCGGCATATCCAGCAGGCGCTGTGGATCACTTTGTTCAAGCGCCCAGACCATGATGTCCAGGCTTTCATCCAGAACGCGATCGGTCAGACGCAGGGCGGGTACGGTGGTACTGGGCGATGTTGCAAGAAAAGCCTGCGGTTTTTCCCGCAATACCACTTCGCGTAATTCGACCGTTATGGCAGCGCTGGCCAGCGCCAAGCGGCTACGAATGGCGTAGGGGCAGCGGCGAAACGACCAAAGAACAGGGTAATCTGTCATAGCGTTTTCTAACGGGCCACCCTGTCGCTGGTCAAACCCGGGGCGCCTCAGGCTGTGACACCTACGCCGACATAGGTTTCAAAACCCGATCCCAGAACCATCTTGGGCGAATAAATATTGCGCAAATCGACCATACGAGCCGAGTTCATCATCTCGGCCATCTCAGACAGGTTCAGCGCGCGGAACTCGTTCCATTCGGTCAGAAGAACCACTGCATCGGCACCTTTTGTGGCCTCGTAGGGATCGTCCATCCAGGTCACGCCGGGCAAAAGCGCTTCACCTTCGGCGCGGCCCTGAGGGTCGACCACGCGGACCGTCGCGCCACCGCCGATCAACGCTGGCACAATGGTAAGCGAAGGTGCATCTCGCATATCATCCGTGTTGGGTTTGAACGTGACGCCCAGGACGGCAATTGTTTTGCCGTTGAACTTGTCGTCGCAGACGTCGCGGATTTTCTCGACCATACGGGCTTTGACGCTGTCATTGACGCGCATGACGGTTTCCGTGATCTGCATCGGATACGCATAGTCCTGCCCTATCCGGGCCAAAGCCGCGGTGTCTTTAGGGAAACACGACCCGCCATAGCCGGGACCAGCGTGCAGGAACTTGTTGCCAATCCGCCCATCCAGACCAATCCCGCGCGACACCTCTTTCACATCTCCGCCGACCCTTTCGCACAGACCTGCGATTTCGTTGATGAAGGTGATCTTGGTGGCCAGAAATGCATTGGCGGCGTATTTGATCATCTCGGCGCTTTCCACATCCGTCGTCAGGATCGGGAAATCGCGCAGATAAAGGGGGCGGTAGATCTCGGCCATGACTTCGGCGGCGCGGTCATTTTCGACACCGACAACAACGCGATCAGGGCGCATGAAATCGTCGATCGCTGCCCCTTCCCGCAAGAATTCCGGGTTGGACGCAACATCGAAATCTGCGTCCGGGTTGGCCTTTGCCACGACAGCCTGAACCTGACGATTTGTACCGACGGGCACTGTCGATTTGGTCACAACAACAGTGTAGCCGGTTATGGCATGCGCAATCTCTTCGGCGGCAGCCATGACATATGTCAGATCAGCATGCCCATCACCACGGCGTGTCGGGGTGCCAACAGCGATGAAAACAGCATCAGCACCATCCACGGCTGACGAAAGATCGGTGGTAAAGCTCAACCGGCCGGCTGCAACATTCTTGGCCATCAGAACATCCAGCCCCGGTTCATAAATCGGAACCTCGCCTGCTTGCAGCATGTCGATTTTGCTTTCGGATTTGTCGACACAGACCACATCATGGCCGAAGTCGGAAAAACACACTCCGGAAACCAGGCCCACATATCCGGTGCCTATCATTGCAATGCGCATGGTTCAAATTCCTTCCTATCAGCACCTTGCGGTGCCAAATTGTATCTCAGCCAGAGAGACGGTGTTCCAACCGAAACAATAGCGACAAAACTGCAGAAAGGTCGTTTGTTCCCCTTCGCCGCTTGCGTTGTCCAACTCCAGCTCCTTGGCGCCCGAATATGCGTTTCGCAGAACGTTATTCAAGCGGATAAATTCCATAATGGACGTATCTCGCACAGGCCCGCGTCAAAATTGCTGCACAAGCGGGCGGCGTGTATGGCCATGCCAAGAACGGACGGGGTGGGACAGGTTGCCTTGAGGCGTGATAAAGGGATAAGGAAAGTGTCAGAAAGACGTTCCAGTCATGAAGGCCGGATATCCGGCTGAAAACAGGATGAAATTTTGGCGATCTTCAAGAAAAACGATCAGGACAAGCAGGTGCTGAGCCTAGAACAACGCGTTCGTCGTAAGCGGCGGCGCAATCGTCTTCTGGTTCTGTTTTCCCCTTTGATCCTTTTGTTGTCGCCGGTTCTGATTCCCGGATATTTTTTGTATCGCAAGCGCAAGAAGGCGCGACAGGAAAAGCCGACGCGGCGCATGGATTCGGTTGTTGGTTCGCTCCGCTCAGTCAAACCTCTGCCGCCAGACACCGCAGTCGAGACGCGGATCAACGCGATGCCGGACACATTCGCATTGTGTCGGGTTATTGGCAACGATCTGGTGCCACGTCACACGGCAGGGCAATCCCGTGCCAATGTCTCGTTCATTCTGGAACACGAGCCCGAATTCGAAAACTGCACCAAACTTTGGATTCTGAACCGTATATTCGACCCTGAGAACGAAGCGCATCTGATCGAACTGTTAGAACAGCACGGACAAACCTACGAGCGAATTCCTTACGATCCACTCGAGCTGCAAGCCACTGGTTTCGATTTTGAACCCTTCGACGATCCAATGATTTTTGTCGATGGTTCAATGGACGGTGAAAATGCCGAGATGAAGGCGCGTATGATCGCTCAGGCGTACCGCGCCCGAAACAACTATGTCATGAACAACAATGGGGCACGCAATGCAGCGTTGGAGCTTTGTTTGCGCCACGCGAAATGGGCGTTGCCGTTTGATGGCAATTGTTACTTCACGCAATCTGCCTGGGACGCCTTGACCTCGGATATTCTGGCGAACCGCGATAAACGGTACTTTACCGTCCCGATGGCGAGAATGCATGACAATGCCGATCTTCTGAACGACAGCGTCCGACCGGAGGCGGAAGAAGAACCCCAGCTTGCTTTCCGATGTGATGCGCCGCTCAGGTTTGATGTGGCTCACCCATATGGGCGCCGGCCCAAGGTCGAATTGTTCCTGCATCTGGGAATTCCCGGCCCATGGCAGAAATGGCCCCTTCTACCCTTTGACATCCCGCCGCGTCGGGTCAGCCCCGAGGGCCACCGTGTTGGGTCGGCGGGCTGGGTCGCGCGCCTGTTTTCCGGCAAATCGCAACTGGAGGTGACAGGTGAAGAGGGCGTGGTTGTCCGTGGGTCGGCCCGAAATGATGCGATCCGGGCTACTCTGAATATGCTTGAAGCCAAAGACGTGCAGGCCTGTCTCAGTCGAAACGCCTTGGGCATTTATGTAGAAGAGAAAATCGAGGCATTGGCCAAGCACCCAGCTGACGCGGACCATCTTGCGATCCTCTCAGCCGCAGACGAGGCGGTTCGGCGCGGGCCGTTCTCGGTCACGGACAAACCCGAGCCCGGCCCGAGCGGAGATTTGCAGGACTATTTCCACCCTGCGCCCTATTGGTGGCCCAATCCGAAAAAGAAAGATGGGCTGCCCTATGTGCGGCAGGACGGCAAACGCGTTCCGGGAACGCAATTGTATGAACCCGAGAGCGATCGATATGACCGTAGCCGTCTGCAACGGGTGTTCGACGACACCACCGCGCTCGCTCTGGCCGCACGGTTGACCGGCAATCAAGCCTATAAAGCACATGCAGAAGCACTTGTACGGACCTGGTTCATTGAGCCGGAAACACGTATGAACCCCCATCTCTTTTACGCACAGGTTCGGCGGGGCCATTCCGGGGATCGGGGTCTGTGTCATGGTTTGATTGAAACCAAGGATTTCTATTACTTTCTGGATGCCGTCCGGTTACTTGAGATTGAAACGCTTGCCTCGGGGCTGAAAGAGTGGTGCCGCAGTTTCTTTGACTGGCTGCAAACAAGTGACCAGGGCATCGAGGAACGACACGCTGCCAACAACCACGGCACATGTTATGACCTGCAATCGGCTGCTTTGGCCGCTTTTGTCGAAGATATCGACGCCTTGCAAGAGATCAACTTGCGCGCTCAGGCCCGCTTGCTTGGGACAATTACAGCTGAGGGAACGCAGCCACATGAAGTCAAACGCACGCTGACCCAGCACTATTGCGCGTTCAATCTTCAAAGCTGGATCAACCTGTTTGATCTGCTGGAAGCTGTGGGGCTGAAACCCTGGAGCAGCGCTGCCGCCGACAGGCTGTTGCTTGCGATGCGCCACACCTTATCCGAGTCAGCCAGAGGCTGGACGCTGCCGCAGATCGAGCCGTTTGAGATGGCGCGCCTTGTCCCGATTGACCACGCGTTGGAAATCCGCGCGGGTGAGCGTATTCTGGATACGGACGATGCACCTTCGTGTTTCTTTCCGCATGACGGCATCCCGCCGTTTTGGCGTCTGACTGAACGCAGCGTCTGAGGTCACAAATCCACGCTCGATTTGGCGTATTTCGGTCCGATACCCTTCGGGTTTGGGGTGAAGACCACTTAAAGTTCACAATATGGTGTTGCAAGTCCGGCGATCATCTGGATGATCAGGGGCATGACGACCGGGACAAACCGGTCAACTGCACAAATGCAGTCAAATACATAATGGGGAGACTTACATGTCATTGAAATCTTTGATGCTTGCCGCCAGCGCGATCGCTCTGGTCACAACCGGTGCCTCTGCCGAGACGCTGCGTTGGGCACGTGCGGGGGACTCGCTGACTCTTGATCCACACGCCCAGAATGAGGGCCCGACTTCGGCCATGGCGCATCAGATCATGGAAACGCTGGTCATGCGTGACCATTCCGGCGCGCTCGTTCCATCGCTGGCGACCGAATGGGGACCATCCGAGGAAAACCCTAACGTTTGGGTGTTCAAGCTGCGTGAAGGTGTGACTTTCCATGATGGGGCTGAGTTTGACAGCGAAGACGTTGTATTCTCGCTCAACCGCGCGATGACACCGGATTCCGATTACAAGGAACTGCTGGCCTCGGTGAAAGAGGTACGCGCGCCGGATAAATACACCGTCGAGATCGAGACTAACGGCCCGAACCCGATCATGCCCAACAACCTGACCAACATGTTCATGATGGACAAGGGCTGGGCTGAGGCGAACAACGCCGTGAAGGTGCAGGACTATGAGGGCGGTGAAGATACGTTTGCCGCAAAGAATGCCAACGGCACTGGCCCTTACAAGCTGGTCAGCCGCGAGCCGGATGTGAAAACCGTACTGACCGCAAATGAGAACTACTGGGGTAAGGACGAGTTCCCGCTGCAGGTGACCGAGATCATCTATACCCCGATCCAGAACGCCGCGACCCGCGTGGCGGCACTGTTGTCGGGCGAGGTCGATTTCATTCAGGACGTACCCGTGCAGGATCTGGCCCGGGTGGCCGGAACCGATGGTCTGGACGTGCGCACCGCGCCGCAGAACCGGGTGATCTTTTTTGGCATGAACATGGGAGATGCCGATCTGACTTCGGACAGTGTTGACGGTAAAAATCCGCTTGCCGATGTGCGTGTGCGTCGGGCGATGTCCAAGGCAATCAACCGTGATGCGATCAAACAGGTTGTCATGCGCGGCCAGTCGGCGCCTGCGGGCATGATCTCGCCGCCTTTCGTGAACGGTTGGGATGAGGGCATGGATGCGTCCTCGACCACCGATATCGAAGGGGCCAAGGCCCTGATGGCCGAGGCGGGCTATCCCGATGGCTTTTCGCTGACCCTGAACTGCCCGAACGACCGCTACATCAATGATGAGGCGATCTGTCAGGCCGCCGTGGGCATGCTGGCCCAGATCGGGATCACCGTGAATCTGGATGCCAAACCCAAGGCGCAGCACTTCCCGCTGATCAACAACCTGGAGACCGACTTCTACATGCTGGGCTGGGGCGTTCCGACCTACGATTCCGAGTACATCTTCAACTTCCTCGTGCATTCGAAGGGTGAGAAATACGGTTCGTGGAATGGCACGCGGTATTCCAACCCTGACTTGGATGCCAAGATCGTGGCGCTGGCCTCGGAAACAGATCTTCCGGCGCGCGACAAGCAGATTAGCGAGATTTGGCAGGTTGTTCAGGACGAACAGCTGTATATCCCGATTCACCATCAGGTGCTGAACTGGGGCATGAAATCAGGTGTCGGCACCATTGTGGAACCGGAAGACTCGCCAAAGATCAAATACTTCGAAATGAACTAAAACACCTTGATCAAGGTGGGGCAGGGCGCGGTTTCGCGCCCTGTTCCTTTTTGCGGGGTAGGTCACGGGCTTGTGATCCCAATGTGAGAATTCCTTTACCTGTCCGCAAAAAACCACGAAGGTTTGGATAATAAACAGGGAGTAATGCCATGATCCTCAGGAACAGCGCCATCGGCCTGACCATGCTGCTTGCCAGCACGGCACAGGCCGCCGAGTTCAAATGGGCCTCGACCACCGACCCGCAGACGATGGACCCGCACGCGGTCAATTCTGCGCCGGTGCTCGGCTTTCTGAACAATGTCTACGAAGGACTGGTGCGGCGCGGCAAAGATATGACCGTTGAACCGGCACTGGCTGTCAGCTGGGAACCCATCGGTGACGGAGATGGCTGGCGTTTCAAACTGCGCGAGGGTGTAACCTTCCACGATGGCAGTACGTTCGACGCGCAGGACGTGCTGTTCAGCTACCAGCGCGCCTCGGGTGAGGCATCGGACACCCGCAGTTGGTTTGCACCGGTCAGTGATGTGATCGTGGTTGATGACTACACCGTCGATATCATGACGTCTGCTCCGAACCCGCTGTTTCCTTCGTCCATCGCCAACTGGATGATCATGGATCAGGGCTGGACCGAGGCAAATGACGCAGTGGTGCCCGACAAGGAATCCGGCAATTACGCGACAATAAACGCAAACGGCACGGGCGCTTTCAAAGTGACTGCCCGCGAGCCCGGATTGAAAACCGTTCTTGAGCCACATGACGGCTGGTGGGGCGAGGCCGAGCACAACATCACACGCGCCGAATTCAACCCGATCCAGAATCCGGCTACCGCCGTTGCGGCACTTCTGTCGGGTGATGTCGACATGATCAACCCTGTGCCTATCCAGGACGTCGCGCGCCTGAATGAAAACGGGGATGTAGATGTCATTCAGGGCATCGAAGCGCGTGTGATCATGCTGGGTTTCGATCATGAGGCGGAGACCCTGAAATACACGGATGACGCGGGCAAACCAAACCCGTTCCAGGATGCGCGTGTGCGTCAGGCCGTGGCGCAGGCGATCAACGTCGATGCCATTCTGGCCACGATCATGCGCGGCAATGCCGAGGCAGCCTCGCAACTCGTCAGCCCCGCGATGAGCGGCTATTCCGCAGCCAATGCCGACCGTCCGTCCTTTGATGTCGAAGGGGCCAAGGCCTTGCTTGCCGAGGCAGGCTATGGCGACGGGTTCTCGTTCGGTCTAAAATGCCCCAATGACCGATACCTGAATGACGAGGCCGTGTGTCAGGCGGTCGTCAGCATGCTGGCGCAGATCGGAGTGACAGCCGAATTGGACGCGATGCCGGTACGGAACTACTGGCCAGAACTGCGCGAAGACAATTACGACATGTATATGCTGGGCTGGAGCCCGGGCACGTTTGATGCAGAACACCCCGTTCGCTTCCTTGTGGCAACACCCAATGAGGAAAAGAAGCTGGGCAGCTGGAATTTCGGCGGTTTCTCAAACGCGCGGGTGGATGAATTGTTGCCGCAGATTCAGTCGGAACTGGATCAGGCCAAACGGCAGGCCATGCTGGATGAGGTCACGCAAATCTATCAGGATGAACATGTCTATGTGCCGATGTATGTGCAGCCTCTGGTTTGGGGAACACGCAGCAATGTTGAGCTGACGCAGCGCCCGGACAACTTCTTCATCCTGCGTTGGGTGACGGTGAACTGAGCCCATGGGCGTGATGATCGCCGGGGTCTACCACGCCGAGGACCCCGCGCCCGACACAAGGCTTGACGGTGAATTCCGCCGTCAGGCCTCAACCATTAGGAACGCGCTGCCGGATGCTCTGGAACCGGGTCGGTTTCATCTTTACGCGGCGTGGAACTGCCCCTGGGCGCATCGCGTGCTGCTGGTTCGTGCGCTCAAGGGCCTGCATGACCTGATCACGGTTGCCTATGCCGAGCCGCGCCGTACAGCCGACGGCTGGGTCTATGCCGACGGCGCGGATGCGGTCTATGGCGCAACAGCGCTGCATCACGCTTATGCCCGCGCCACACCGGCCTATACCGGGCGGATCACGGTGCCCTTGCTATGGGACCGGGCCGAGGATCGGGCGGTCTCCAACGAATCCGCTGATCTGGTGCGGATGTTGGGCTCGTTGCCGGGCTATGGCCCCAATCTGGTACCATCAGACAAGCTGGACCAGATCAACGACTGGAACGCAAAAATCTACCCACGGCTGAACAACGGCGTCTACCGCGCAGGGTTCGCCCGCACGCAAGAGGCCTATGAGGCCGGGTTCCGCGATGTGTTCGCCACGCTGGACGAGATTGAGGCGCATCTGGCCACCAACCGCTACCTCTGCGGCGACACGCTGACCGAGGCCGATCTGCGCCTGTTCCCCACGCTGGCCCGGTTCGATGTGGCCTATCACTATGCCTTCAAATGCAACCTGCGTCGGCTGATCGACTATCCAAACCTCTGGGGTTACGCGCGCGAAATTTACGCGTTGCCCGGCGTGGCCGCGACCGTGAAATTCGACATCTACAAGCAGGGCTATTTCTCACCGTCCGAACTGCGAAATCCGCTGGGGATCGTGCCGCTGGGCCCTGAAATCGATTGGAGCGCGCCGCACCACCGCGACATCTTGACCACCCGGTCGGTTAAAGCATAGAGAGACGCACCAATGGGGAAAATCAATGTTCGCATATATCGTCAGACGGATGTTCCAGTCCGTCATCGTGCTGTTGGTCGTGGGTCTGGTCGCGTTTTCGATGTTCCGCTTTGTTGGCGACCCGATCGACAACATGCTGGGGCAGGAACGCACGCAGGCTGACATCGACCGCCTGCGCACCGAACTGGGGCTGGATCAGCCCTTTGTGGTGCAATACGCCAAGTTCCTGCAGGGCGCGGTTCAGGGCAATTTTGGCGTCTCATACCGGCAGGGCCGACCGGTTTCGACAATTCTGGTGGAACGGGCCCCGGCGACGCTGGAACTGGCGTTTGTCTCGGGCTTTCTGGCGATCACGATCGGTATTGCCCTTGGCGTTTTCACCGCGATCCGACGACAAGGGATCGCGGCAAATGTGATTATGACCGTGTCCCTGATCGGGGTTTCGCTGCCCACCTTCCTCATAGGGATATTGCTGATCTACATCTTCTCGGTCGAGCTTGACCTGCTTCCCAGCTTCGGGAGGGGCGAGACCGTTATGATTGGCGGCTGGTCCACCGGGTTCCTGACCGCATCCGGTCTTAAGGCACTGATATTGCCGGCTATTACTCTGGGTCTGTACCAGATGACACTGATCATGCGGCTTGTGCGATCCGAGATGCTGGAAGTCATGCGCGCCGATTATGTCCGTTTTGCCCGCGCCCGCGGATTGTCCGACCGGGTGATCAACTTCCGCCACGCGCTGAAAAACACGCTGGTGCCGGTGATCACGATCACGGGCCTGCAACTGGGTTCGATCATCGCCTTTGCCATCATCACCGAGACGGTGTTTCAATGGCCGGGCGTCGGACTGCTGTTCATCAACGCCATCCAGTTCGTCGATATCCCCGTCATGGCCGCGTATCTGATGCTGATTTCGGTCATGTTCGTGACGATCAACCTGATCGTCGATCTTCTGTACTATGCCATTGACCCGCGCCTGCGTGTCGACGCGAGGGCCACATGACCGATATCCTCGATACTCCGAAAACCCCTGAAAAATCGCGGTTTGCCAAGTTCTGGGACAGTGATTTTGCATGGTCGTTCCGGCACTCGCCAGTGGCGATTACCGCGTCTCTGGTCGTGGCGATCCTGGTGCTGGCTGCGATCTTCGCGCCACTGATCGCGCCGTATGATCCGTTTGATCCGGCAACACTGAACCTGATGAACGGGTTCACGCCGCCGGGTACACCGAATGCGTTCACGCAGGAAACCTTTCTGCTGGGCACGGACGATCAGGGACGGGACGTGTTCTCGACCATTCTTTACGGTATGCGGATTTCGCTGTTTGTTGGGGCAGCGGCGGTGCTGCTCGCGATGATCATTGGCGTTGTTCTGGGCCTTGTTGCGGCGTATTTCGGCGGCTGGATCGAGACACTGATCATGCGCGTCGCCGACGTTCAGCTGACATTCCCGGCGATCCTGGTGGCCATGCTTATCTTTGGTATCGCCAAGGGCGTGACACCGCCAGAATATCGCGATGAGATGGCCATTTATGTCCTGATCATCGCAATTGCCTTGTCCGACTGGGTTCAGTTCGCGCGCGTGGTACGCGGCGCGGCGCTGGTTGAGAAGAACAAGGAATATGTCCAGGCCGCCCGCCTGATCGGACGCGGATCCTTCCCGATCATGTTCCGCCATATCCTGCCCAATGTCCTCAGCCCGGTTCTGGTGATTGCCACCATCTCTTTGGCTCTGGCCATCATCGCCGAGGCGACGTTGAGTTTTCTGGGCGTTGGTGCACCTCCGACCCAGCCCTCGCTGGGGACGCTGATCCGGATCGGGCAGGGCTTCCTGTTCTCGGGCGAGTGGTGGATTCTGTTCTTCCCGGCCTGCACTTTGCTGGCGCTGGCCCTGTCTGTGAACCTGTTGGGCGACTGGCTGCGCGACGCGCTGAACCCCAAGCTGCGGTGATTTCATGAGCCTTCTGACGATCAACGACCTGACGGTCGAGTTTCCAACCCGTCGCCAATTGTTCACGGCTGTGGACCATGTGGACCTGTCGGTCGAACCGGGTGAAATCCATGGCTTGGTGGGTGAATCCGGGGCCGGGAAATCCACCATCGGCGCTGCCATCATGGGCCTTTTGGATCGTCCCGGGCGGATCGCCAGCGGCACGATCAAACTGAGCGGTGACCAGATCAGCGGACTGGATGCCGAGGCGATGCGAGGGCTGCGCGGCAAGAAGATTTCGATGATCTTTCAAGACCCGCTGACCTCGCTGAACCCACTGTTCACCGTGCGCGAGCAATTGGTCGAGACCATTCAGGCGCATCTGGGCGGCTCGGATGCCGAGGCCAACGCACGCGCCCGCGATTTGATTGACCGGGTTGGCATACCCGATCCTGACACGCGGTTGGATCAATATCCGCACCAATTCTCGGGCGGGATGCGGCAGCGCGTGGTGATTGCGCTGGCCCTGTGTACCGAACCAGACGTGATTATCGCGGATGAGCCGACCACGGCGCTGGACGTGTCCGTGCAGGCGCAGATTCTGGACCTGATCAAGGAACTGGCGACCGAACGACAAGTTGGCGTCATTCTGATCACCCACGATATGGGGGTCATTGCCGATACCACCGACAAGGTGACAGTGATGTATGCAGGCAAAGTGGTCGAGACCGGCCCAACGTCTCAGGTCATGGGACAACCCAGCCACGAATACACCAAGTCACTTATTGCAGCGGTTCCGCGCCCGACGTTGAAATTGCACCGCTTTCCGCAGATCAGCTATGGCGGACGCGAAACTCGTTTCGCGATCGATGACATGGCCCGGCATTGGCCGAAAGTGGACAACGACACCAGCAAACCCATTTTTGAGATCCGGAATCTGACCAAGAAGTTCCTGCAGAAACGAGGTCTGCTGCCCTGGGATCGCACGTATTTCACGGCAGTGGATGACGTCAGCTTTGACATCCGCGCCGGTGAAGTGTTTGGCGTCGTTGGAGAGTCGGGTTCGGGCAAGTCGACTGTCGCCCGTATGATCGCGGGACTTTACCCGGTCGACGGTGGCACAATAACGTTTGACGGCAAAGTGGTCAGTGATCTGACCAACAAAACCGCGCTGGATGCGTATCGCAAGAACATCCAGATGATCTTTCAGGACCCGTATTCCTCGCTCAACCCGCGTATGCGGGTTGATGATATTGTGGCCGAACCGATCCGCCATCACCGATTGATGGAGGGCGTCGATATCAAGCGACGCGTAGATGAACTTCTGGATCAGGTGGGCTTGGGCCACGAGGCCGGGATGAAATACCCGCATGAGTTTTCGGGCGGGCAACGTCAACGCATCTCGATCGCGCGGGCGCTGGCGACCCAGCCACGCTTTTTGATTTGCGACGAACCCACCAGCGCCCTGGATGTTTCGATTCAGGCGCAGATTCTGAACATCCTGAAGGATTTGCAGGAGCATCTTGGTCTGACTTTGCTGTTTATCAGCCACGATCTGCCAGTGGTGCGCCAGATGTGTGACCGTGTCGCGGTGATGAAACAGGGCAAGGTCGTTGAGTTGCAGGAAACCAACGCATTGTTTTCAAACCCGACCACGGATTACACCCGCGAATTGCTCAGGCTGATGCCGCGACTGGATGATCTGTCGACCGATGGGCTGGGCTTGCAGGACTAGAAACTGACCTGAGGCATTAGTCAGGCCGCGGTAAAATGGTTCTGAAATCGTCGGTCAGCCAAGGATACTTCGCGCTCATATGGTCGGTCACATGCCGTCGGATCAACCCCAGAAGCGTCCGGTAAATCAGGCGCGACGTCGACTCGGGGTACACGTCTGTCGTGAACAGGGACACGGTGCGGGCAAAGCTTTTGCCCGGGAAAGGCAGGATGCGTGTGTCGTCATGAAACCCCCGGGCCTGATGATAGCTGGCGGCGGTCGTGATGGTCCATCCGCCATTTTCAGCCACCAGTCCGATCAGCGATTGATTGCCCTCCAGTTCAAACCGGTTGGGCAGGGTAATTTTGCTACGCGTCAGCTGAATCTCGATTAGTTTGCCAATGGTGTGATCCCGCGAATACCGCAAAAAAGGCAAGGAACTTCTGGCGCTCAGCAAGTTTTCGACCTTTTCATCATAGCGGCGCGGCAGGATGATGATGAAGGGATCGCGCATCAACGGGTATTCCGTCAGTCCCACAATCCGGCCGGCCGGTCTGGTCGCCACGCCCGCGTCCAGCTTTCGCGCCTGCAGTTTCTCGATGATCTCGTGGCTGGGTCGCGTGAAATGGCGAAAACTGCAGCGGGGCAGGTTGGCCGAAAGCAGGCGGAACAGTTCGGGTACAATCTGGTTATCAAAATCGTCAATCAGGCCAAGCCTCAGATCCGTTGCATGTTGCCATGACCCGGACCGTATCTCGGCCTCGCCGCGCTGAAGCGCCAATAAACCTTCCTGAACGTAGCGGGCAAAGACCGTTCCGGCCGGGGTCAGTTGCATGGGCCTGCGGCTGTGATCGATCAGCTCCACCTCCAGCGCATTTTCGAGGCTGCGCAGATGGTTCGACACGGTGCTGATTGACAAGCCGGTTTCAGCCGCCACTTTTTGAATGGAGCCGAGCTTGGAAATCAGCTGAAAGACATCCAGCCATTTCAGGCTGAGTGATTTATTAGTCAATTGTGACCTTTATATTTGCGTTACACAGCAATTCATCGAAACAAAGTTTCGCTTTTTTCGCAACCTCGAATTAGTTTCACTGTTTCCGAACCCTGCGTCTATGGTTTCGGGACTGATCCGACGTTCGGAAGACTCAGAACAATCGAACACACGAGACCAGCAGGGAGAAAATGGACAAAATGATCAAGAAACATCTACTTTCGACAGCTTTTGCCAGTGTGGCCGCATTGACCGCTTCTCAGGCCGCTGCATTGGATGAACTAACCGTCGCTTATTTTCTGGAATGGCCGATGCCGTTCCAATACGCCAAGGCCAACGGCACATATGAAGAAGAGTTGGGCGTCAAGATCAACTGGGTGTCTTTTGACACTGGTACGGCTATGTCTGCGGCGATGGCGTCGGGCGACGTACAGATTGCGGTCAGCCAGGGTGTGCCGCCTTTCGTGGTGACGACCTCTGCGGGTCAGGACATCCAGATCGTTGACGTGGCGGTAAGCTACTCGGAAAACGACAATTGCGTCGTGGCCGAGGCCCTGGAAATTGACAAGACCAATGCGGGCGAACTCAACGGCAAAAAGGTTGGTGTGCCGATCGGTACTGCAGCGCATTATGGCTTCCTGTCGCAAATGAGCCACTTTGGGGTCGATGTCGGTTCGATGGAGATCGTCGATATGGCACCAGCAGACGGTGCGGCTGCCTTTGCGCAAGGCAATCTGGACATGGTCTGCGGCTGGGGCGGTGCGTTGCGGCGAATGGTTAATCACGGCAACATCCTGTTGACCGGCGCCGAGAAGGAAGACTTGGGCATTCTCGTGTTTGACGTGACCAGTGCCCCATCCGGCTTTATCGAAGAAGAGCCCGAGCTTCTGTCTAAATTCCTGAAAGTGACGGCGGATGCCAATGCGAAATGGAACGCGGGCGACAGCAAGGACGAGATGCTGCCGGTGATCGCCAAGGATGCGGGTATGGACCCTGCTGATGCCGAGGCGACCATCTCCACCTTCACCTTTCCATCCGTGGACGAACAGCTGTCTGACAAGTGGCTGGGCGGCGGCGCGCAAGAGTTCATGAAAGGCGTGGCCAATGTCTTTGTCTCGGCAGGTAGCATCGAATCCGCTCTGGATTCCTATGATGGCGCGGTGAACTCTGCGCCGCTTGCGGCAACAAGCGACTGAAGCCAGCAAGATGCTCGATCCGACCGGCCCCGCAAACGGGCCGGTCCTCAGTTATGCACGCAGGAAGGTAACAGAATGCCCGAATTGGACATTGTCGATTTATCCATGCGCTTCGACCTGCCGAACGGTTCCTCTGTTCAGGCGCTCAAGGACGTTTCCCTCAGTTTGAAAGAGGGCGAGCTGATGTCCGTCCTTGGCCCATCAGGCTGCGGTAAGACAACTCTGTTGAACATCCTTGCTGGGTTTCTGGCCCCCACATCGGGGCGTGTGGAACTTAATGGCCATATCGTCAAAGGCCCTGATGCGGAACGCGGAATGGTGTTTCAGAAGGGCGCTTTGTTCGAATGGATGAATGTGCGCGAGAATGTCGAATTCGGGCCGCGCATGAAAGGCATGCCCAAGGCCGAGCGGGACAAGATCTCTGATCATTTGCTCGAGGTCGTGGGCCTGCAGGATTTCAAGGACAAAGCGGTATACGAACTGTCGGGCGGCATGCAACAGCGCGTCGCGCTGGCGCGGTGTCTGGCCAATGAGCCGGACGTGATCCTGATGGACGAGCCGCTGGGTGCGCTCGACGCGCTGACGCGGGAAAAGATGCAGGGGCTGGTCCTGAAGCTTTGGAAAGAGACTGGCAAGACGATCATCCTGATCACCCACTCGGTCGAAGAGGCTCTTTTGCTGGGCGAGCGCCTGATCGTCATGGCACCTCGGCCCGGTCGCATCCACCGTGAATACAATTTGCCCTTTGCTGAGCGTGGGGTGAATGCTGATCTGCGCGATGTCAAGAAATCTGAAGGGTTTGCAGAAAAACGGGATGAAATCCTGTCGATGATCTGGGAGATGGAAGAGGAAATCATGGGCCGGACGGAGCAAGTGGCATGATTGTTCTTCTGTTCTATATCGGTCTGTTCGGCGGTGCGTTCTTTATCGTGTACCTTCTGCGGCGTGGACTGACAGCCCGCCATGATTTCACCAGTCTGAAAACGGTGACATTTGGCGATGAAAGCGCTGTGCGGGCTGACCGTGCCGCCTCGATCATTTCAGTGCTGGTGATTTTCGTGATCTGGGCAGCGTTTACGGGATCCAAGCTTATCCCGATTCACGTGCCCGGTCCGTTTGTCGGCGATACCGAATTTACCTACACACTCGAAAACGCAGACGGCAGCACAGATGATGCAACCATTTTTGTGCGGGTGCCGGCCTTTGGCGAGCAGGCGGACTCGTTCGAAGTGGATCCCGGAAGCGGCTTCGCAAAAGACGATGCTTACTCCGCCGCGGCGGGTCGGTCCTCAACAATCCTGTTTGATAAAAACGACGATACGACGCGCAAAGACGGGGCTAAAATCATAGCCATCAACGGGACATCTATTGGCCCGGGTGTTCAGGTCGATACCGGAGACGGCAGCGTTGTTCTGACCGACAAGGGGGCCATCAGCTTTACGCCCAATCAGGGGCTGCAAATGAACCCGATCTGGCTGCCCGCGCCGGAAACCGTTGTGGCCAGGTTCTTCGAGATCGCCAGCGAAGGTTACCAAAACTTCTCGCTGTGGCAGCATCTGGGATGGTCTTTGCTGCGTGTCATCGCGGGGTTTGTCGCCGGCGCTTTGGTTGGTATCCCGTTAGGCTATGCCATGGGTCTGTCAGGTTGGTTCCGGGGTTGGTTCGATCCGATCGTCGAGTTCATGCGGCCCGTACCGCCCTTGGCTTTGATCCCGCTGGTCATCATCTGGTTTGGTATTTGGGAAACCGGCAAGATCGTCCTGCTGTTCCTCGCTGCGCTTTGGATCATGACCATTGCGGCGCGGGCGGGCGTATCTGGTGTGAATATCTCGAAGATTCACGCGGCCTATTCCTTGGGGGCATCAAAATGGCAGATCATGCGTTATGTGATTGTGCCAAATTCGCTGCCCGAGATTTTCACCGGCGCCCGCGTGGCCATGGGAGTGTGCTGGGGAACGGTTGTCGCGGCTGAGCTGGTTGCGGCGCAAAAAGGGGCAGGGATGATGATTATCGCTGCGTCAAAATTCCAACTGACCGATATCGTGATCATGGGCATCGTTCTGATCGGCGTCATCGGCTATGGCATAGACATCCTGATGCGCAAGGCCGAGAACTGGTTGGTTCCATGGAAAGGTCGCAGCTAGCCCAAGCTGCGATAGATGTGACACAAAACGGCCCGTGCAATTACGCGGGCCGTTTTTACATGTCAGACGTTTTTCAGTAGTCCGCGACCAGAAGGAAGTCAGGGGTCGTATCTTCCTCGATGGTGGCAAAACGAGGAATGGGGTCTTCAAAGACATTATCGGTTCGGTCATCATTGACGGTCGACACTTCACCGATCAGACAATCCCCCCGTTCGGCCCAAAATGCGTGCCAGACGCCAGGCATCAGAGTGACGCTTTGGCCGGGTTTCAGGCGCATCAGCTCTCCGGGTTGAACAGTGACCGGGCATCCGTCACTCGGCACGGTGACCGGCGTCTCCCGATCTATCCCGCCTTCCGGGTCCGAGGCATAAAGCTCCATCACCAGATCACCACCGCCCCGATTGATGATATCTTCGGCTTTCAGGATATGGCGGTGCATTGGCGACAACTGTTTGTCGCGGGAAATCAAAAGCTTTTCCGCGTAGAGCATTCCACGTCCTTGGCTCAGGTCATTCACATCACCATTGCGCAGGGTAAACAGAAACAGACCAAGATCGTCGAACCGGCCTTGTCCATAATCCGTAATGTCCCACCCCAGACCGCGCGCACGAATGCCGTCTGCCTCGGAGCTGCGCATTTGTTCGGCAGACCAATCCGCAAACGGAGGCAGAACCGCACCGAAAGAGTGAATGAAGGCCTGCGCCTCGGTCTTGATTTGGTTGATTTCAGAACGTTTCATCAGCTTGTCCGATTGTCAGATTTCCTGCGCCCATGGTGGGTTTGCCCCAGCGCGTGATACGGTGATAGCAGCCACCTTTGCGCCCTTTTCCAGCGCGGCTTTCAGATCCTCCGTCGTCAGACTGCGCAAATCCGATTTGTTTAGATGCCCAAGACGATCAAGCTCGGCGAGAACACCGGCGTTGAATGTGTCTCCTGCACCCACGGTATCCACAACCTCGACCGAAGGCACAGGTACAGACACTTCAGAGCCGTCCGCCAGATAACCTGTCGCCCCGAGGCTCCCACGCGTTACGATCACAATTGCCGGGCCAGCCTCTAGCAGCAATGGCACTTTCTCCCCATGGCCTTCCGGACCCGGAATAATCCAGTCAAGATCTTCGTCCGATACTTTGACGATGTCGGATTGCGCAATCATCTGGTTCAGCCGTGTGCGATAGCGCGTTTGATCCTGAATGAATCCGGGGCGGATATTCGGGTCGATCATAACGGCACACTGCGCCCCGTGTTTTTCCAAAAGGGCCGCATAAGCGTCGGCGCAAGGCTCGCAGGCTAGACTGATGCCGCCAAAGTACAGGGTCGTGACCCCCGGCAGCTGAACCGGCATGTCGTCGGGTTGCAGCATTCGCGCTGCCGAGTTCTCGTCGACAAAACTGTATGTGGCGTGCCCGTCTTTCAATTGGACAAACGCCAAAGTCGTCGGTCGGTCCGAGGTGATGACATGGCTGGTATCGACATGGCTGATCTGCAGAGTAGCAGTCAGTTGTTGCCCAAACATGTCACTGGACAGCCCCGTCAGCATTCCTGCCCGCGCGCCAAGACGGCCCAGTGCGATGGCGGTGTTAAAAATGGCACCGCCGGAATGAGGTACAAAACCCTGTTCACCAGACACTGTTGGCGCGCCGATCATATCGATCAGGGCTTCGCCGCAACACAGGATCATCCCAATACCCTCTTCCATCGCTGAATATGCGCAACAGATTTAGTGCGCGAGTGCATTTTTGCAGAAATTGTTAGCGCCAACAATGCCAAATTCATTTTGTTCGGACACGTAAAGATTCATCGATTGCCGCAGCGCCTCGAACCGCCCTCCGGCGTTGAATGCATTCAGGAACGACTGCCCGAACAGCCAACGGTTTTTCTCGGCAACGCCGCCAACCAAAAAGACGCCACCCGACGGGACCAGCGCTGTCGCCAAGTCTCCCATAATGGCCCCGAGATGTTCGGTGAACATCTGTGCGGTCCGAACCGCGCAGGCGTCGGTACCCTCGCGCGCCGCCTGCAAAATTTCCTTGGCCGAATGTGTCCTTGCAACCGGGTCGCCTGCGGCCAGGCCGACCGCCTGATACAGAATGGGAAGTCCTGTTCCGCTCAGGAACATCTCGGCCTCAAGCGCCAGGCTGTCACCAAAGAAACATTCAGGCGCGATCCGTCGGGCGGCGTCAAAGACATCGACTTCGTCGCGGTGTCGGGGTGACAGGCCCATATGCCCACCTTCTCCGGACACCGTATGGTAGTGCCCCTCGGAAAACACCAACGCGCCGACGCCCAAACCGGTGCCAGGCCCAACCACCAGTCTTGTGCCAGCCGGGGGTGTTGGATCGCCTTGCAGAACCTGCACGTCCGAACCGGTGATTTCCGCCACGGACCAGGCGGCAGCCGTAAAATCGTTAATTACGAAGGTGTGCTGGGCCCCTGTCGCCTGGGCAAGTTCCACCTCGGACAATTCAAGATGTGCATTGGTCAGATGGATTATGCCGTCACGCACTGGTCCCGCACCCGCCGCGACCACCGCGCGTGGGTTCGTGCCCACCTCGTCGCGCAAGTCGTGCAGAGCGGCGCGCAAATCCCCCAGGCTGCCAGTTGGATGTCTGCGCAAATCCGTCAATATGCCGTCTGTGACAACGCCCAGCCGGGTATTTGTCCCGCCGATATCTGCAACAAGGTTCCAGTCGGAGCGGGGCGCACCCGAGGGCTGCGCCAAAGGCTCGGGCCCTTCGTCAGAGGAAAGGGCAGATTGCAGACCATCAAGGGCTTCGCCCGAGCGATTTTCCAAGGTGTGCCTCTTTGTAGCAACGGATCGGTTCCCTGCAGCATGTATCAAATCCAGCCGCGCAATTAAATCCGCTTTGATGTCTGTCGAGGTCAAAACGTAAAGCTCAGGTTTTTGGTATGTCGTTGGGAAAGCCGCACGAAATCAGCGCGTGTTGCATCACCAGAGAGGATCCCGCACCAATCCACGGCACCAGAAAACGAATATTATCATATGTTTCGCATCCCCCAATGGCGGTGACTGGTCCGGAAAGGACTCCATTGTGAAAGTTTGGGTGTGCGAATTCCATGCGTGCGACCTGTCAGACGGTGGGCCAGAATATGCGTCACCTATCAGGAAATGTTAGCGTTATCAATTTTTGAATTCAGATTATGCAGACGAAATTCAGTCCAACTTGCGGTCTAAAAAGACCACATCACAAGCGCTCAGAGATGTTCCTTCCCAAACCACCGAATGGGCGTTGTAGTTAATCAGAACCTCGTGGGTTGCCGTCTCTCTGCGCCGCAAACCCTTTGGCATGGGACGAAGTTGCAGATCGACGCGGTCCGCCGCTTGTTTGATTATTCTGTCCCAAAGCGTATCGTCCGGGAAACAGGCAAGATACCACAGGCTTTCGCCCCCCTTGAGGACGGATGATCCATCGTCGAACACCATCAAATCCAAAGCAGCGCCCGATAGGCGTTCGATCCAGTGCACACCGGCCCCACCGCCCAAAACCGGGCGTTTTGTGCTGGGGGGTAGGGTTTCAATCAGATCCACCCTGCAATCAAGCTGCGACAGTCCGGGGCGGCCTTGCCGGGGAATGCTGAAATCCTGCGTAATGGCACCGGCGCGCGGTCCATAAACGACCAGATCACTGTCCTTGAACCGTTCTTGAACAGCGTTATCCAGTGTTGCCAGACCCGGCGCAAGAACCAGCTTGTAGGCGTGCGGCGCGGGATCGGTCGCGGATACAAAATCGACAGATAGTCCGGCCCGCCGAAGGGCGCGATAGGCCGAAAACACCAATCTGAAATAGTCGAACCCAGCCCCCTGTGGTTGCGTGGCCCACGCCCAGTCCGAGGCGTAGTCGAACACGATGGCAACCCGTGCTTGAAAGGGGTCCAGCTTTCCCAACGCTTCAAGCTCGGTCGCGGTTTGCCTGGCCTCTGCCAGACCCGGCGCATCCCGGTTGTCCGGTGTCAGCAATCCCGCGTGCATCTGCTCTTGCGCGAACGGAGCCTGACGCCAGCGGAAGTAGCTGACGACTTCGGCGCCATGAGCGATCGCTTCCAGTGACCAAAGACGAACCATTCCGGGCAGGGGGGCAGGGTTGTAGGGTGCCCAGTTCACGGGTCCGGGCTGTTGCTCCATCACCCACCACCGACCGCGACCAACCGCTCGGTAGAGGTCATGATGAAAGGCCTGCAAATCCGGATCGCCCTGCTGAAGAAAGGCGGTCTTATGCGCCTCGCTGCCCTCAAGCCGGTCCGACAGGAACCCGATGGGATAACTGTCCCATGTGGCGATTTCCAGATCAGCGCCGACCGAGAAATGATCAAATTCCAATGTACGGCCCATGTAGTTATGCGACAGCGGTGCATCGGTCAGCGGGCGCAACACCTCGACTTGCGCCTTGTTGAACGCAACCACCTGATCCGAACTGAACCGTCG
This sequence comes from Ruegeria sp. AL1, assembly GCF_056540905.1. Taxonomy (NCBI): domain Bacteria; kingdom Pseudomonadati; phylum Pseudomonadota; class Alphaproteobacteria; order Rhodobacterales; family Roseobacteraceae; genus Ruegeria; species Ruegeria sp. AL1. Next base: position 162,636 of record NZ_JBQFXP010000006.1, on the reverse strand, counting down.
AAAGGCCAGAACATGCGCTGGGTTGGGCTCGGTCACGGTCAGATTGGGCAGATCGATCTGGTCGAAACGGTCATAATCCATGGACCAGAAGATGTTTCCCCAGGCATCGTTCAGCGCGGTGACGCTGCCATACCTGTCCTGTAGCCAGCCTTGAAAGGCGACCCGTGCTGCATCACTGTAGCTAAGCGCTGTGTCGTGGCAGCTGTATTCATTGTCGATCTGCCACGCGGCAACATGCGGGTTGCGCCCATAGCGTTCGCCCAAAAGCCGGGCGATGCGCCTGCATTCCTCAATATAACCTTGATTGCTGAAGCAGTAGTGTCGGCGAGAGCCGAACTTGCGGGGGTTCCCCTGCGCATCCACGGCCAGCATGTCCGGGTGTTTGTCCAGCATCCAACGGGGCGGCGTTGCAGTGGGGGTGCCCAGCACTATTTTCAGACCGGCAGCTCCAAGCGTTTCGATGGCGCGATCCAGCCAGTCAAAGTGCAGCTCACCCGGCTTGGGTTCGATCCGGCTCCATGCGAATTCGCCAATCCGGACCCAGGACAGCCCAGTGTCGACCATGCGGGCCGCATCTTGCGACCACATGTCCTCGGGCCAGTGTTCCGGGTAATAACAAACACCAAGTTCGGGTTTCATAGAATAACTCTGTGCTCTGCCTGTCCTTTGCCAGCGTTTTTCACGAGAAAGGTCAGACCGTTCGAAGGTTGGGTGGTCAGTGTTTCCGCATCCAGTCCCTGACGGGCCGTGGTGCAGAACAACGTTGTCAAGTCATGCCCGCCGAATGCGGGGCAAGAGGTGTGAAAGGCGGGAACATCCACGACATTCACCAAAGCCCCATCGGAACCATAGACGGCCACGCGGCTCGCGCCCCATTGCGCAACCCAAAGCTGGCCGTCGGCATCCACGACCGCACCATCGGGGTTGAGCCCCTCGGCACGTAAATCCAGAAAAACGTCACTGTCCCCCTTGGGCCAACCGGTCACCGGGTCCAGCGCGCATCGCATCACCTGCTGCGTCGCGGTATCCGTATAATGGGCGTAAGTCCGATCAGGGGTAAAACAGATCGCGTTCGAAACCGTGATGCCCCGAAACAGCGGTCTCAGTTCGCCCTTCCAAAACCGATAGATTGATCCCGCGCCGTGTTCGGCGCGTTTTCCCATCGTCCCGATCCAGAACCCACCCCACGGGTCCGCGCGCCCGTCATTGGATCGGGTCTTGGGCATGTCAGCCTCCAACGAGGTAACCAGTTCCTGCTGCCCGGTCTGCAGATCAAAACGCCACAGTCCGGTTTCCGAGGCGATCAAGAGCGTATCCTGATCCACCCAGCCGGCCGCTGACACATGTTCTGAAAAACTCCAACTTTTCGGCTCTTCGTTTTCCCTGGTCATCAACCGCTTGCCGAGGATATCGAACCAGAACAATTGCTGCCGTGCGGGATGCCACAAAGGGCCTTCTCCCAAATCGCAGGGCCTGTCATCAAAGATTACACTCATGCGGCGGCCGTATCATAAGCCGAGACGATCTGTTGCGCCCGCTCTGCGATTTCAGATATTGTCATGCCCGGTTTGAACAGGGCAGACCCGATGCCGAACCCATCCGCGCCGGCCTTGATCCAGTCGCCGAAGTTCTCGGCACCCGCACCACCGACGGCATAGACCTGAGTTCCTTTTGGCAATACCGGGCGCATTGCGGCCAAACCGGACGGGCCCGCCATCACGCCGGGAAACAGCTTCAACCCTGTTGCTCCGGCCTTGAGCGCCGCAAACGCCTCGGTCGGAGTATAGACACCCGGCCAGCTTTGTAGGTTCAACGCGACCGAGCGCTGGATTACGTCGACGTCGCAATTGGGCGACACAATTAGCTGGCCCCCAACGCCTGCAACCTGATCAACCTGCTGCGCGGTCAGGACAGTTCCTGCGCCAATTAACGCGTCCTGACCAAAGCGATCCGCGAGTATCTCGATGCTATTCAGAGGATCCGGTGAGTTCAAAGGCACTTCGATCCGGTCGATTCCAGCTTCGATCACGGCGTGGCCGACCTCGGCCGCCTCATTGGGGGTGAGGCCACGCAGAATGGCGATAATAGGACGGCTCATGCAGATTGCCTCGTCAAGGTTCGGGCGTGCAACAAACCCGCCAGAGTGGATTCCGTATCATTTGCGACCTCGACCATGGCCCCTTGCTGTTTCAGCGCAGTGGCATACACATCCGAAAGGTCTTTGGCACCGATGATCGCCAGTTGTTGTCCCAGCCAATAGGGACGGGTTGCGGCCAGCTCTGCTCCGATCAGATACCCTGACAGACGCGCCCGCGCGGTACCGCCGTCCTGTTGATGCAGCAAGTCTGCGGCGCGCAGGCCAAACAGACGGGTCGCAAGCTGTTCGGGTTTTGAGAGTGAATCGGCCACGGCCTCGGCGAAAGCGGTCGCGTCCCAGCCTTCGCTGACCGAATGTCTGAGCACCGATTGACCGCGCAGCAGATCAAACATCTCGCCGGTCATGCAGGTCCGAAAACTGACGACCTCATTGGCGCTGATATGTGCCCACTTGGTATGCGTACCGGGCAGGCAGATAACCCCGTCCCAGTTCTGGCGGCGCGACAGGAAACCGGCAATTTGCGTTTCTTCCCCGCGCATGACATCGGGTGGCATGATCTGTTTCAGCCCCGGTACAACAAAGGCGCGAATACGCGGGTCCGTGTTTGGCACGCGAATTGGCGCGTCAGGCAATGGAGCAGTCGGCACGGTCGAATAGGGGGCCTCAACCCAGCCCTGACGCGCGCCAACCATTCCGCAGGCCAATACGTCCACAGGCTCAGCCCCCAGCCAGCCATCGATCAGGCCCATCAGCGCGGGTTGAAATTCGGATTTTGCCAGCCGCGACATACCCTTGTCAGATTGTACGTGATCCCGAACATCACCGCCCTGCATTGCCCAGACCCGCAGGTGAGACGTCCCCCAATCAACAGCGATCCATTCTGCTTTCATCGCGTCACCCCGTCACCACGACGCCGCCATCGACAACCATGCATTGACCGGTCATTGCGCGGCTGGCCTGCGAAGCCAGAAACAATGTGGGGGCGATCATATCTTCGGGTTTCAGGTGTTCCTTCAGACATTGGCGGTCCAAATGCGCAGCCAGATCTTCCGGTGTGGCCCATTGATCAAGCTGTTTTTGCGTGAGAACCCAACCGGGTGCCAGGGCATTGACCCGGATATTGTGCGGGCCCAGTTCTCGGGCCAACGACCGGGTCATCCCGGTGATCCCGGCGTTCGAGGTTGTGTAGATCGGGTAACCGGCATTGCCCATCATGTAACTGATCGAGCTGAAATTGACGATGGACCCGCCTTTGTCCTGCATTTGACGGGCTGCTTCCTGACAGGCGAAGTAATAGGCTTTCAGGTTCACCTCGATCATCCAGTCCCAGAATTCGAGACTGGTTTCCTCCAAGGAATGCCGCTGATCGTTGGCCGCATTATTGACCAGTACATCGAAGGGCCCGTGGGCTTCGGCAGCTTTGGTCATTGTGGCGTGCAACAATTCGGTGTCGGTCATGTCACCTTGCAGAAACAAGGGCGCGCGTCCGTGTTTTGCGCGCATCTCTTCAACAAAAGCGCTGGCGTCTGAACGCCCTATGAAGGCGACATTAGCGCCTTGGGCAAGGAACCCGTCGGTCAGGGCGGCGCCGACACCCGACCCCCCGCCGGTGATGTAGACAGACGCCTGATCGAGGTCTGGGAAAGTGGCGGTGGATGTCATTTCAGCGTCCCGGTGTTGGATGTCCGCCTGCGTCGCGGTTTTTTTGATTCTGCCAGTGTTGTGCGGTGTTTCATAGCTGCGGCGTGTTTGTTGCAGGGTCAGATTTGAGTATTTTTGAAAAGGTGAAGATCAGGCTGCCCGCGCCGGGCGGCACCAGTCGGGCAGCCAATCGGCATGGGCGGTCAGGAGGTCGTTGACCAGATTTCGGATCTGGCGCAGGTCCAGCTCGGCCGCCGTGTGGGGATCCATCATGGCGGCGTGGTAGATATGATCGGGGTTCTGTTCCGTCAGAGCGCGCACCGTCAGTTCCTGCACATTGATCTGCGTGCGCATGAGCGCGATCAATTGTGGCGGGATATCTGTGACCACCGAAGGCTGAATGCCGTTGGCATCCACCAAGCAAGGGGTTTCCACCGCTGCTCCCAGCGGCAATTGCGGGATTTGGCCGGTGTTGGGCAGGTTGCCATAGGCTGTATAGGGTGTATCTGTGACGATAGCGTTCATCAGATCGGCGGCGAATTCGTGGCTGCGGATCACTTCGATGTCGCGGCCATCGGTCAGGGTCTTGGCTTGCTCTTTCCAGCCGGCGATTTGTTCGATGCAGCGGGTGGGGTATTCGTCCAGCGGGATCGAGAACTGGTCGATCAGGTCCTGCCGGCCGTCCTTGATGAACCATGGCACGTATTCGGCCAGGTGCTCGGAACTTTCAGTGCAGAAATAGCCCAGATGGTCCATCACCTCGTAACGGACCTTGTTGGGGCAGCGAGGCATCAGCAGCGGGGCCTTGGGCAGTTGGCCACTGGCGTATCCCTGACGCAGCGTGGGATAGAGATCGCGGCCATTGTGTTCCAACCGCAGAAAGAACGCGACATGGTTGACGCCTGCGACTTTGAAGCTGAACTCGTCCTGCGGCAGGTCCAGATCATGGGCCAATTCCTCGACCGTGTTCTGGACGGAATGGCACAGGCCCACGTGTTTGAGGGCAGGGAACCGATCCGCCAATGCCCATGTGTTGATGGCCATCGGGTTGACGTATTGCAGCAGCGTTGCATGCGGGCAAAGCTGCATCATGTCCTGAGCCACACCCCACAAAACCGGTACAGTCCGCAGTCCCCGCATAATGCCGCCGATGCCCAAAGTGTCGGCAATGGTCTGACGCAGACCATATTGTTTGGGGATTTCAAAGTCTGTCACGGTGCAGGGTTCGTAGCCGCCCACCTGAAAAGCGGTGATGACAAAATCCGCGCCGTCCAATGCCGCGCGGCGGTCAGTGTGGGTTGAAACCGTGGCCCCTGTTCCGACTGAGCGGATCATGGCCCGCGCCACGGCTTCACTTTCACCCAAGCGTTTCGGGTCGATATCCATCAGCGCAAAATGGCTGTCGGCCAGCGCAGGGGTCAGTAACGCGTCGCCCACGATATTCTGCATGAAAATCGTGGAGCCCGCTCCGATGAAGGTAATCTTATTCATTTTGCAAACCTTTGGTTTGACGTCATTTGACTGCACCGAGGGTCAGGCCCGCGATAAAATGCTTCTGCATCAGAAAGAACATGGCCACCGGCGGCAGGGCCGCGACGATGGAACCGGCGCTCATCAATTGATAGGCGGCGCGGAATTGCGCGTTAAAGCTGGTGATCCCTGCTGTAACAGGCTGGCTCTCGGCACCCTGGGTCAGGACGACAGCCCAGAAATAGTCGTTCCAGATGAAGGTGAAGATCAGCACGCTGAGCGCCGCAATCGCAGGCTTCATCAGGGGCAGGACCACGTACCAGAAGATGCGGACCTCGCTGATGCCTTCGACCCGGGCGGCTTCGATCAATTCAAAGGGCAGGGCGCGGATGAAGTTGCGCATGAAGAGGGTGCAAAAGCCGGTCTGGAAGGCAATGTGGAACAGCACGAGGCCGGTTTTGGTGTTGTAAAGCCCAAGATCGAGTGTCAGGTCGCGCACTGGCACCATGAGGATCTGGAACGGGACGAAGTTGCCTGCCACGAACATGAAGAAGATCCATAGGTTCGATTTGAACTTGTAGATCCCAAGCGCAAAGCCAGTCATGCAGCTGAGCGCTACGGCTCCGATCACAGTCGGGACGGTGATCATGAACGAGTTCAGCAGGTATCGCGGCATGTCCGAGTTAAAGAACACCTGCCCGTAGTTGAAGGCCCCTTCAAAGCTGGAGGGCAGCCCCCAATAATTGGCATTGGTGAAATCTGCCGCCGGTTTGACCGAGAACAGGGCAACTGCCAGCAATGGGCCAAGCCACAGCAACAGCGCCAGAGGCAGCATGGCCTGATAGGTGATCTGCGCCGCGCGGGGTTGTTTTTCGATGGGTTTGGGAAACATCTCAGTGCCCCTTTTCTTCGCGATACATCGACCACAGGAAATAGGCGATGAAGCACAGCATGATGAGGAACAGGATCACCGCGATGGCGGCGCCATATCCCATGCGGAAGCCATACTCGGACAGCGCGACCTCGAACATGTAATAGGCGAGCACGCGGGACGACCCAAAAGGCCCGCCTTGGGTCATAATCGAAATCAGGTCAAAGGATCGCAGCGCGCCGATGATGGTCACGACGAAGGCGATGAAGGTGGCAGGGCGCAGTTGCGGCAGGATGATGTGCCACAGCATCCGCGCGCCTTTTGCGCCGTCCAGACGTCCGGCTTCGATCTGTTCGGGGTCCACAGCGTTCAGGCCGGTCAGATAGAGGATCATGCAATAGGCGGTTTGCGGCCAAAGGCCTGCGAAGATGATGCCGTAGGTGACGAAACGCTCATCCCCCAGCACGTTCAGCGGGCCCAAGCCGAAAAAGCCCAGGAATTCGTTCAGCAGGCCGAAAGTGGGGTCATAGAACCATGTGAAGACAAGTCCTACAACGACCTGAGAGATGACGAAGGGAAAGAAAAACAGCGATTTATAGAGACGGATGCCCCAGACGGTCTGGTTCAGGAACAGGGCAATAAACAACCCCGCCGGGATCGCTGCGAGATACAGGATCAACCAGATCAGGTTGTTTTTGAGCGAGATATAGAAGGCATCCCGATCGACCCATTCCCAATAGAGGTCTTCATAATTGCGGAGGCCCACATATTCCGCAGCACCCAGCCCGTCCCATTCGTATAGCGACAGGTTGAAGGACTGAAAAACCGGGATGATGACATAAACCATAAAGAACAGCAGGCCGGGGGCCAGAAACAGCCACGGGGCGATGCGCTGCTGGTTGCGGTGGAACCAGCTTTCCTGCTCAGGAGCTTCGATGGCAATGGTCATGGGGACACTCGGATTAGGTCAAAGGAGTAAGGCGGGTTAGGACCCGCCTTACGCAGGTTTTGGTACAGACCGGGCATTGGCCCGGTCTGACCTGATCAGTTGTCGTAGATGCGCTGACGGGCGCGTTCCAGCTTGGCGAGGATGCGGTCTGCATTGTCCGGCTTGACCATGAATTCCTGGAAGCCTTCCATCGATACTTTGGCCATTTCAGCCGGTGCGTCGCGATCCCAGAACTGGGCGACGCCGCCGGGGCTGTTTGAGGACAGCATCTCGAAGCCCTGGTTCAGGAACTTGTCGTCATCCACGGCCGACTGTGCGTTGACCGGAAGCTGGCCGAGGTTTTTGCCATTGTTGATCTCGGTCTGTTCGTCCGGGGACACAACAAAGCGCAGGAACTCGCGCGCGGCTTCCTTGTTCGAGGCGTTCGACGGGATGTGGAACGTGTCGGTGGGTGCGTCTTCGGCCAGTTCAACGTCGGGGTTGATCGCCACGAACTGGTAGAAGTCCAGCTGATCATCGCTCAGACCGGCTTCGCGCAGGGGGGCCACGGCAAAGTTGCCCATCAGGTAAGCGGCGGCTTCGCCATTGACCATGAAGGGCAGGGCCTCTTGCCAGCTATAGGTCTGGTGGTTGTCGATGAAGGCACCCATATCGACCAGCTGTTTCCAGTTGGCGAAGGTCTGCTTGACGCGGTCGTCTTCCCAGCTCACCTCGCCATTGGCCAGTTGCTGGTGGAAGTCGAACCCGTTGGTGCGCATGTTCAGATAGTCGAACCAGCCGCCTGCGGTCCACAGGAACTTGGTGCCGATGGTATAGCAGGCGCGGCCCGAATCCACGATCTTCTGGCAGTTGGCCAGCTCTTCTTCCCATGTGGTCGGCTCGGTCAGGCCCAGCTCGTCAAAGATGTCTTTGCGGTAGTAGACGCCCCACTGATAATAGGTATAGGGCACGCCCCACTGCTTGCCATCGATGGTCATCGCGCCTTTGGTCGAGGCCAGATTGTCGCCAATTTCGGCTTCGGCCCACAGGTCCGAGACGTCTTCGAACAGGCCAGCGTCGACATAAGGCTTCATGCGGTTGGCGGCGTACCATGTGGCAACGTCCGGCGTGTCCGCTGTCAGGAAGTTGCGGATCTGGGTCTTATAAGCCTCGCGGTCGATCACCGTGGTTTCGATTTCCAGATCGGGGTGCTGAGCGGCGAACCGTTCGATCATCGCTTCCATCGTCGCGCGCGGCGCCGGGTTGGATGTATCCAGGAAAATCCGCAGCTCGCCGCTGAGTTCAGCTGCTGCCGGAGCAGCAAGTGCAACGCTCATGGCCAGCGCGGCCGTTGTGCGCTTGAAGATGGAATGCATGGTTTCCTCCCTTAGCTTCCATTTATGGTTCCAAATAATGAAACATTGTTTTACATATTGAAAACTACACATCGAATCGGTTACCGTTGTCAAGACCCTCGTGGAGGAGTGAGACGGTCAGCAGGAGGAGGACAGGTACCCGTGGCAGGTGACGGAACAATCGGCAAGGCATGTGACGTGCTGGACCAGGTGGCCTCGTTTGGTCGCCCGGTGCGTTTTGCGGAACTGCTGGAAAGCAGCAGCTTTCCAAAGGCATCGCTTTACCGGTTTCTACAGACCCTGACCAATCAGGGCATGTTGCACTACGATCCCGACCGTCAGACCTATTCACCGGGGCTGCGTCTGGTGCGGCTAGCACATTCTGCGTGGACGCAAAGTTCGCTCGCGCCGATTGCGCGCCCTATTCTGGACCGGCTCAGCCTTGAAACGGGCGAGACCGTGCATCTGGCGCAGCTGGATTCCAGCCAGGTTCTGTATGTCGACAAGCGCAATGCGAAAAACCCGGTTGAAATGTATTCCGAGGCCGGCAAGGTCGGCCCCGCGTATTGTACAGGTGTTGGCAAGGCCATGTTGGCCTTTCTGGACCAGGATCGTCTGGACAAGGCGATTTCATTGCAGAGCTTTCACCGGTTCACCGAAAAGACACTCGCCTCGGAAGAGGCGCTGCGCGCGGATCTGGATGTGATCCGTGACCGCGGCTATGCGGTAGATGATGAAGAGCATGAGCCCGGCATCATCTGCATCGCCTGTCCGGTCCTGTCATCCACAGGTCGCCCCCTGGGAGCGATCTCGGTGACAGGTTCGACCGAACGGATGGGTTTTGATCAACTCAAGGAATGGGTTCCACGGGTTCGGCAATCTGCCGAACAGATCGGAACCGAAGCACAGGCATGGCGGTTCCCCGAGAGCCAGAAAAACAGGATGCAAGCATAATGACCGGCGTGACACTCAACAGCGCAATCAAACGATATGGCCAGACGCAGGTCATTCACGGAATTGATCTGCAGATCGAAGATGGCGAATTCTGCGTGTTCGTGGGGCCTTCGGGCTGCGGCAAGTCCACGCTGCTGCGGATGATCGCAGGGCTGGAGGAGACCTCGGAAGGGGAAATCCATATCGGCCAGCGCGATGTGACCCATATGGACCCGGCCAAACGCGGTGTGGCGATGGTGTTCCAGACCTATGCCCTCTATCCGCATATGACAGTGGCCGAGAATATGGGATTTGGCCTGCGCATGAACGGCGTGCCCAAGGCCGAGATCGACACCAAGGTTCAGGAAGCGTCGAACATCCTGAAGCTGGACCAGTATCTGAAGCGCAAGCCCAAAGCTTTATCCGGGGGTCAGCGCCAGCGGGTTGCCATCGGGCGCGCCATCGTGCGTGGCCCTGAGGTATTTCTGTTTGACGAGCCGCTGTCGAACCTCGATGCCGAACTGCGGGTCGAGATGCGGGTTGAGATTGCGCGCCTGCACAATGAGATCGGCGCGACGATGATCTACGTGACCCATGATCAGGTCGAAGCGATGACCATGGCGGACAAGATCGTTGTCCTGCGCGATGGCCGGATCGAACAGGTCGGCGCGCCGATGGATCTGTACCGCGACCCGGACAATCGGTTTGTTGCCGGTTTCATAGGCTCGCCAGCGATGAATTTTCTGGATTGCGATGTGGTTGATGGTCAGGTGATCCACCCTGCGATCACTCAACCCCTGCCGGTGACGGCCTCTGTCCCGGACGGGATGGGCCGGGTTACACTCGGAATTCGCCCCGAACATATCGGTGTGGATCGGACCGGCGACACCTGCACGGTCGATCTGACCGAGGCACTTGGCGGTGTCAGCTATTCGTATTTGCTGACGTCGAATGGCGACAAGCTCATCGTTGAAGAGCGCGAGGACGAGCGCAGCAGGCAAGGCGCGCGGATCGGGATCACGATCCGGCCTGAACGAGCGATGATGTTTGACCCTGAAACTGGTCAGCGCCTGCGATAAGCTTCAAAACAGTAGGTGCGTTTTACGAACGCACCATTACTCTGGATTTTGTATCCAATATCCTTTAGGCACACCGCAACGACAAAGATCGCCTGAGTTCTGCCGTTAAAGGAGCAGCCGATGCCAACCAACATATTCTCGGGTACAATGCCCGCCCTGATGACACCCTGCACCCCGCAGCGACAACCTGATTTCGATGCGCTGGTTCGAAAGGGTCGCGAGATGATCGATGCAGGCATGTCTGCCGTGGTCTATTGTGGATCGATGGGGGATTGGCCATTGCTGAGCGATGAACAGCGCATGGAAGGGGTCTCGCGTCTGGTTGAAGCGGGCCTGCCCGTTGTTGTCGGTACCGGAGCGATCAACACGAAATCCGCAGTGGCTCATGCCGCACATGCACAAAAGGTCGGGGCTGTTGGTCTGATGGTGATACCACGGGTGCTGTCACGCGGCAGCTCTGCGATTGCGCAACGCAACCACTTCAAGGCCATTCTGGCCGCCGCACCACAGGTGCCTGCGGTCATCTACAACAGCCCACATTATGGCTTTTCGACCCGCGCCGAATTGTTTTTCGACCTAAGAGCCGCGCATCCCAACCTGATCGGCTTCAAGGAGTTCGGCGGGGCTGCCGATCTGCGCTATGCCGCCGAAAACATCACCAGCCAGGATGACCAGGTAACCTTGATGGTGGGCGTGGACACTGAGGTTTACCATGGGTTCGTCAATTGTGGTGCAACCGGATCGATCACCGGTATTGGTACGGCTCTGCCCCGCGAAGCGCTGCTGCTGGCCGAGTTGTCCAGGAAAGCGGCGAAAGGACATGCCGAGGCCCGTCGGCGCGCCCAAGAATTGACCGAGGCCATTCATGTCTTGTCCAGCTTTGACGAAGGCCCGGATCTGGTGCTCTATTACAAGCATCTTCTGGTGTTGAACGGAGAGGATGAATACCGCCTGCATTTCAACGAAACGGATAAACTGACGGAAGCGCAGCGAATCTACTGCGAACAGCAATATGCTCTGTTCGGTGCATGGTTTGCGGACTGGTCTAAACAAGGTGGTGTCATCGCTGAATGCATGTAATCGATAGCCATACGGGCGGTGAGCCGACGCGCGTCATTCTGAACGGCGCGCCTGACCTTGGGTCCGGGACGTTGCAACAACGCGCGCAGTCCTTGGCAACCGAACACAGGCAGTTTTATCGCTCGGTCATGTTGGAGCCGCGCGGGCAACCCGCAATGGTCGGCGCGTTGCTGGTTGAACCCATTGACCCAACCTGCGTGACCGGCGTCATTTTCTTTGATGTCGATGCAGTCCTTGGCATGTGCGGCCACGGAACCATCGGCCTTGCGGTCACTCTGGCGCATCTGGGCCGGATCGGCTTGGGGACTCACCGGATCGAAACGCCTGCCGGGGTGGTGACAATAGTCCTGCACGATCCAAACACCGTGACGGTGAAGAATATCGAGAGCCGACGGGTGCATAAGGCCATCACTCTGGACGTCCCCAATTATGGCGCAGTGACAGGCGATGTTGCCTATGGCGGCAATTGGTTTTTCATCGTCGACCCCAGCCCGATGCAAGTGGAGCCCGGCAACATCAACGCCCTGACCGATGCGGCCATTGCCATCCGTCAGGCCTCGATCGCGCAGGGGATCGGTGGAGAAAAGGGCGAACCGATTGATCACGTGATCTTTCAGGGAAGCTCGGACACCGAAGGCGTGCACAGTCGGAATTTTACACTTTGTCCTGATGATAATTATGACCGCTCGCCCTGTGGCACCGGAAGTTCGGCCCGACTTGCGTGTCTGGCGGCGGACGGGGAGCTTTTGCCGGGCGACGAGATTGTTCAGGAAAGTGTCATCGGCAGTTCTTATCGCCTTTCGTTTGAACCCGGGCCAAGGGGTGGGGTCGTCCCGCGGATCAAGGGGCAGGCGTATATCTTCGCCGAGGCAACGCTTTGTTTCGCACCGGAGGATCCGTTTCGCCTCGGGATTGAAACGTGAGCGACCAGATCATTGTGATCGGGGCTGGGGTGATCGGGCTTACGACGGCTTTGGAACTGCAGCGACGCGGTCACTCTGTGCTCATCCTCGACCGGGATGGCGTTGCCGCCCGCTGTTCGGCGGGCAATGCCGGAGCGTTTGCCTTCGCCGAAGTCGAGCCGTTGGCCACGCCGGGTATCATGCGCAAAGCGCCGAAATGGCTGTTGGACCCTTTGGGTCCGCTGTCTATTCGGCCCTCATACGCAATAAGGATCGCTCCTTGGATGCTTCGGTTCTGGAAGGCCAGTCGTCCGAAGCGCTACGCCGAATTGCTTGGCGCGCAAGCGAATCTAATGGAATTGTCCAAAGCTGCATTGGATCGCTTGCTTCCGAGGATTGCAGGCGAACACCTGATACAGCGCGACGGGCAAATGCAGCTATACGAAAGCGAAGCGGAATTCCGCGCCAGTCTGCCCGCATGGACCCTTCGCCGCGCACATGGAATTACTTTCGAACTCCTCACCGACCCCGCCGCGATCGCGGAACGGCAACCCGGTCTGAGCCCCCGGTTTACCCATGCAGGGTTTACACCGAATTGGCTGAACACCCTCGATCCCAAGCTTTGGTGTCAACATCTGGCGCAGAATTTTCGCGACCGTGGCGGCCGGATCGAACGGCAAGAGGTGCTGGCCATCAAGCCTATTGCTGCCGGGGTTCGGGTGCTGTCGCAGGGAGACAGCCTGGATGCTGCCCGTGTCGTTCTGGCGGCGGGCGCGTGGTCGCATCATCTTGCCCGGACTTTGGGTGACCACATCCCGCTGGATACCGAACGGGGATACAACACGACCCTTCCGCAAGGGGCGTTTGATTTGCGCACGCACCTGACTTTTTCGGGCCACGGCTTTGTGGCCAGCCGCATCAACGGAGGCGTACGCGTCGGCGGAGCTGTTGAGTTGGGTGGTCTGACTTTGCCGCCGAACTTCAAACGTGCCGAGACATTGTTGAACAAGGCAAAACAATTCATGCCGGGGTTGAAGACCGAAGGCGGCACGCAATGGATGGGGCACCGACCGTCCCTGCCGGACAGCATCCCGGTTATTGCGGCCTCGGAACGGTTGTCCAAAGTGATCTATGCGTTTGGCCATGGCCATCTGGGCCTCACTCAATCCGCCGGAACCGCCGAGTTGGTGGCCGCATTGATTGATCGGCAAACACCACCGATTTCCCTGCAGCCCTTTTCCGTCGACCGGTTCTAAGGAGCATCCATGCGCAGTTCAAAAACCGTCCACATTGTGTCAGCCCACGCAGAAGGCGAAGTGGGGGACGTTATCGTTGGCGGGGTCCAACCCCCTCCCGGCGATACATTGTGGGAGCAACGCGCCTTCATCGCCCGCGACCAGACCCTACGGAACTTTGTTCTGAATGAACCACGGGGCGGGGTGTTCCGGCATGTCAATCTGCTGGTCCCGCCCAAAGACCCCAGGGCTGACGCGGCGTTCATCATAATGGAGCCTGAAGACACGCCGCCGATGTCTGGGTCAAACTCAATTTGCGTTGCAACTGTGCTTTTGGATTGTGGCATCATCCCGATGCGCGAACCGGAAACACATCTGACTCTCGAGGCTCCGGGAGGGTTGGTGCGAATCCGCGCTGAATGCCGAAACGGCAAGGCCGAGCGCATCCATGTGCAAAATCTGCCCAGCTTTGCGGATCGCTTGGGCACCCCGCTTGACGTGCCGGGGCTTGGCACCTTGACGGTCGATACGGCCTTTGGCGGAGACAGTTTTGTTGTGGTCGATGCCGCAGCGCTTGGTTTGGAGATAGCCGAGCACGAGGCCCGGGACATTGCCCGTCTTGGGGTCACCATATCGAAGGCGGCAAATGCTCAGCTTGGCTTCGTGCATCCGGACCTTCCGGACTGGAACCATATCTCTTTCTGCGCCTTTTGTGGGCCGCTGCAGCACACAAAATCCGGTCTGATGGGCAAATCCGCAGTGGCAATCCAACCCGGCAAGGTTGATCGTTCGCCCACCGGCACCGCCGTGTCAGCGCGAATGGCATTGATGGCGGCTAAAGGGCTCCTGGCAACGGGGCAGACATTCGAGGCCGTTTCGATCATCGGTTCGCGGTTTACCGGCAGGATCGTGGGGTTCACGCGGGTCGGCAAAGCGCAGGCGATTATCCCCGAGATCAGCGGTCGCGGCTGGATCACAGGCACATATCAGCACATGCTGGATCCGGATGATCCCTGGCCACAAGGGTACAGGCTCAGTGACACTTGGGGCGTTTAGGCCAGAAGCGCCAGAAGATCGGCGTGTAGTTGGGCGGATATTTCAGCATATCCACGCCGCGTATTGCGCGCCCGCGCAGCGTAACGGCGCTGCGACGGAAGCCGCGCGCCTTGATCCAGAATGTCCGAAAACAGGCGTTCTGCGCGCGCCGAGTTGTCCTGACCACGCCCGCCACTGAATTGATCAGGCTCAAAGGCCAGAACGATCTGACCGTGAAACGGCGCGCTTCCGTCACCTTGCGCATACGCCATGCTCTCGAGACTGGTCATGTCATCGATCAGGGGCCCGGCCAACAGCTCGATCATGATGGACAGGGCCGAGCCTTTGTATCCGCCAAAGGTCAACATCGCGCCATCCAAAGCCGCCTGCGGGTCTGTCGTTGGATGGCCCTGCGCATCAATCGCAACACCGTCGGGCAGGGGTTTGCCGGCCCGTCGATACAGCTCGATCTCACCACGGGCAAAAGCGCTGGTCGCAAAGTCGAATGTGAACGGGTCGGCATTGTAGCGCGGCCAGCTGAAGGCCAGCGGGTTGGTGCCCAGGCTGCCTCGCGTCCCTCCGGCAGGTGCCACCCAAGAATGGCTGGGCACCATTGTCATAGCTGCCAGTCCGGCCGCCGAAAGACGCTCGACCTCGGGCCAGAGCGCCGAGAAATGGTAGCACCGATTGACAGCCATGGCTGCGATTCCGTGCGTTTTGGCCTTTTCAATCAGAACCGGCAAACCTTGCTGGAAAGCCAGCAACGACATTCCACCCCGGGCATCCACCCGCACGATGGCGTTGTCCGATGGCGCGACAATGGGCGCCGCGTGGCCATCAATCTGACCTGCTTTCATAGTCTGGGCACACATGAACAACCGAAACAGGCCATGAGACTGGCAATCGTCCATCTGACAGGTGGTCAGCATTCTGGCAATGGCGTGCGCGTGATCGGACCCAAAACCCGATGCGGTCAGGACCCGCAACGACAGGTCGTGTATTTCGTCCGGTGTCATTCTGACCGTTGCGCTCATCTGGCTGTCTCCTGTCTGCACCTGTTTGGAAAAAGGGATAGCGGGGATTGGCCGCCATGTTCAACCAAAGCTGGTCGGTTAAGTGTTGGAAAACGGGGACAGGGTCGGTATTTGTATCCAAAATTCAAAGACGGAAATTCCATTGGCCGCGCGTATCATAGCCCGACAAAGCCTTCCTGATGTCATCGCCCACGATCTGCGCGAGCGTATTTTAGGCGGCGAGTTGGCGGCGGGCGAGGTCATTCGCCAGGAAGCGCTGGCCGAGGAATACGGTGTCTCGCGTATGCCGGTGCGCGAGGCGTTGAAAAAGCTGGACGCCGAAGGGTTGGTGGTTCTTACAAATAACCGCGGCGCAACTGTCAGCCAGCATTCCCGCACGGAAATTGCCGAGATTTTCGATTTACGCATATTACTTGAGGTCGACCTGTTTCGTCGTTCGATCCCCAATATGACGACAGTGGACCTGACCGCGTGTCAGTGCATTCTTGATCAGATGGAGACGTCGTACGATGCCGATGACGTGGGCGAGTGGGGCGCGTTGAACCAGCGGTTCCATGCGGCTCTTTATGCAGCGGCCGGGCGAAGCCTGACCAATGAAGTGCTGTATAAGGTGTCGTTGCAGTCGGATCGATACGTCCGCATGCATCTGAGCGTGATGAAGCAACGCGAACCCGCCCGGAAGGAGCATCGTGAACTGTTGCGCCTGGCACAGGCGGGCGAGGTAAATTCCGCCTGTGCCGTCTTGCAGGCTCATATCGCCCGCGCCCGGGATCAATTGCTTGATCTTATGGCCGAGCGCTAGGTCCGAGCCAGCCAGTTAACCGTTCAGATTGAACATCAGCCGGGCCGTGACCGGGACTGTGCGGGTAATTCCCGGCAGTTGGGCCAACTCCATCAACTTGTCCACACCAGCGGTGACGCCAGCATCTTCGGCGCTGATGAAGACCATATCATTGGTGGATACCATCACCTGATCTTCTGATACGCGCAGAACATACATGCCGGTGGAGAAATCAACATCCGTGCCGACAAAAGACAGCTTTGCGTCTACTTCAACTACGGTGGACTGGCCCACTGCCAGCGATGAAACAGCCTCCATATCAATCTCTGCCGTCAATTTCGCTGTGGTCGCTTTGCGGAACACATGTTCGATCATCCGTTCGTTGCGGATGTCGATATTGGTTTCCACTGACGACAATTCTATTCCGATTTCGACATGGCCGTCCTGGTTGACGTGCCCGGACAGGTTCCGGAACGAATTGACCTCGCCGATGTCGTCGATCTTGACCGTTCCATACGCCAGATGCGAGGCATCCGAGTTCAGTTCCCAGTTTGCTGCAAGTACCGGTGTTGCAACAATTGTCGACGCAATCGTGATTGCCTTGAGCAGAAGTTTCATTTCTTTCCTCCAAAGTATATGCAAATCCTGACCGCGTGGGCACGGCCCATGACAAAGCAAACACAGATGGGTTGCGATTTATTCGATGGTCGCTGAAATTACTTCCGAACAAGCGGTACGCACTGCGATCCAGACTCATTCGAAACGGGTCTGGCGGTTTGCCCTGGCATTGTCCGGGGCATCTGATGTTGCGGATGACCTGTTACAGTCGACCTGCGTGCGTGCTCTGGAAAAATACCATCAGGTGACGTCATTTGATCGACTGGACAGCTGGCTGATGACGATCTGCCGTTCGATCTGGTTGAATGAGGTGCGCGCGCGCTCGGTGCGCAAGGCGCAGGCCCTGTCTGTCACGCCCGAGGCCGAATTAATTGCCACCGGCCCGGATGCGGAAACGAATATTTTCGCCGCTGAGGTGTTTACTCAAGTGATGCAACTGCCAGAGGCGCAGCGAGAGACCGTTATGCTTGTGTTTGTCGAAGGATATAGCTACCGCGAAACGGCTGCCCTATTGGAAGTTCCCATCGGCACGATCATGAGCCGGTTATCCAATGCCCGGCAAAAACTGAAAGCGGTTGTTCAACAGGACGCCGCTGATACCGTTCGACGGAGTGGCAAATGAAGTTTTCCGATGAAACGCTTGTTGCGTATCTGGAAGGCACCCTTGACGAAGACAGCGCCCGCGCGCTGGAAGAGGCTGTGGCTGAAGACACCGAGCTTGAGGCTCGATTGATGGCGCTTGATCCGTTTGCGCCGGTGGTCCGCCAAGTCTTTGAAAATGTGCCTGCCGAGGCCCCGCAAATCAATTTGCCTGCCCCCGTCCGGGCAGGCGGATCGACAAGCCCGTGGCGTTTGCTGGCAGTGGCAGCATCGGTTGGGGTGATTGCGGTGTCCGCAACATTCTGGGCAACGCGCCCGGCAGAGCTGGGATGGGCTGCACAGGCTGCGATCTATCAATCGCTCTATGTCCCGGAAACCATCGCGTCGCTGGACAATTCCAACCCGGCGCTGGATGCACAATTTGCGCAGGCCGAGGAAAAACTTGGCCGGTCGCTGAACCGAGACACTCTGGAAGGGTTGCCGGGGCTCGACCTCAAGCGCGCACAGGTGCTGTCATTCAAGGGTAAGCCACTGATTCAGATCGTTTTTGCCGATGAACAAGGGCAACCCTTCGCGTTTTGCATCATTAAGCAAGGCGCAGGCGCGCCGAACAAGGACGTGAACCGTGCCATCCTGAGCGGTCTTGCCACGGCCACCTGGGCTCAGGACGGCTATGGCTACATGTTGATCGGCAATGACGGCCAGACGGACCTCGACGGTGAACTGGGTATTTTGACAAACGTTTTCGCAAGCTGAGCGGAAATACGGCGAAAACCTCTTGTGAACATCCGGGATTCTTCGAAGAATACCCGGCATGAAGCCAAAAAACGTCGTGCCAGACTCGGATGACGAGTCCGAAGCCGAGTGGTCGCGCAGCATTTATGACGTCGATCCTCCGGGCGATGATGACCTGTGGTTCCTGCCACCCGAGGATGAAGACGAGCCGCAGGACTTTCTGAACCCCAATCGCAAGCCTGCCCAGACTCTGCTGTTCGACCCTCGCGAATGGCGCGCGGCCCAGTCTGAGTTGTCGGTCGAACTGGCTGAATTGGCAGTTGTTTTCGGGGCGCTGGACGAACGACTTCGGGCCGGCCCCGCAGGGTGGACGCATCGTTTGGCTTTGATGGACGTGTCCGATCTGGGGTGGTGGACCGGAGATCGCATCAGCGTGGATCGGCTGGCCCTGTGGACCGGCCTTCGGATTGGGTCCACCGGGGACGATGTTCAGGCCCTGTTTCGAGCGGGCTGGGCGGTTCGGCGTCTGAACTCGGGCATGTCCCCGTCTGAAGAGGGATGGGAGGTCGGGCTGACCGTCTTTCTGGACAGGCAGGGGCAAGGGATGGACGATGTGCCCCAGGCCGTCGCCGATTTGGCGGAGGTGATGCAAAACTGCGACGGGTTGCATCCGGCCACACAGGCCGCTGTCGGATTTCACGCATGGCGCGCCTTGTCGCCCGGGATCGGGCAGGACACGGAAGCGGCCATTATCGCGGCTCGACACGCAGCCAGCATGGGGCGGGGTGGGGCGCTGTTCATGCCGCTGGCCTTGTCCGGACCCGGGGCTTTGCGCGGGGTGGGCTCAACCGAAGAGAAACTCTCGGCTTGGTTCAGAGGCGCAAATCAGGCCTCACTGGCGGCACTGCTGCATCTGGAGCGCATCAGCCAGTGGGAAAAGCGCGCGCGCCAGACAACCGAAGACCTGAGCGGCAGGACACCGCCCTTGTTAATTGATGTGCTGACAGGTTGGCCAATGGTATCAGCCCCTCTGGCCGAGAAACTGACACAAGCGTCACGGGCCACGGTGCAGCGAAATCTGGACAGGTTCTCTCGGCGCGGTTTGATACGCGAAGTCACCGGGCAAGGCAGATACCGAGTTTGGACGGCAGCGCTTTAGACGACAGGTAGAATCGTCGCGTTTTACGAGATTGAGGGCACAAAGGGGCCGGGTTGCAATCCTTCGGGTCTTGCTGTTTGTGGAAGGAAAGGCCGAAAAAGTGAACCGTCGGGGTATAGCATGACCAAAAAAGCGCTCATTACCGGGATCACCGGTCAGGACGGCTCGTATCTTGCGGAATTTCTGCTGGAAAAAGGGTATGAGGTGCATGGCATCAAGCGGCGGGCATCCTCTTTCAACACCCAGCGCATTGACCACATCTATCAGGACCCGCACGAACCGGACCCCAAGCTGCAGCTTCACTATGGCGATCTGGCCGACACATCAAATCTGACCCGCCTGATGCAGGAAGTGCAGCCGGATGAGGTGTATAATCTTGGAGCCCAGTCCCATGTGGCGGTCAGTTTTGAGGCCCCGGAATACACAGCTGATGTGGATGCGTTGGGGACGTTGCGCTTGCTGGAGGCCATCCGGTTTCTGGGTCTCGAAGGCAAGACGCGATTTTATCAGGCGTCGACCTCTGAACTGTATGGGCTTGTGCACGAAACGCCTCAGCGGGAAAGCACCCCGTTCCATCCACGCTCACCTTACGCGGTTGCCAAGCTGTATTCCTACTGGATCACCGTCAATTACCGTGAAGCGTATGAAATGTATGCCTGCAACGGTATCCTGTTCAATCACGAAAGCCCGCGCCGGGGCGAAACCTTCGTGACCCGCAAAATCACCCGCGGGTTGGCCAATATCGCACAGGGCCTCGAATCCTGTCTGTATATGGGAAACATCGATAGCCTGCGGGATTGGGGCCATGCGCGAGATTATGTGCAGGTACAATGGTTGATGTTGCAGCAAGACGCGCCCGAAGATTTCGTGATCGCAACAGGGGTTCAGCATTCGGTACGTCAGTTTATCGAGTGGTCGGCGCAGGAATTGGGAGTGTCTTTAGAGTTTTCCGGCGAAGGCGTGGACGAAATCGCCGTTGTTGCGGATATTCAAGGCGACCGCGCCCCTGCTTTGAAAACCGGAGATGTGGTTATGCGGATCAACCCCCGCTATTTCCGCCCCGCCGAAGTGGATAGCTTGCTGGGCGATGCATCCAGGGCGAAACAGAAACTTGGCTGGGAACCGCAGGGGTCCGTTCAGGACATGTGCGCCGAGATGGTGGCCGAAGATCTGGCAACTGCCAAGCGCCATGCTTTGCTGAAGCAGCACGGTTATGAAACCCCAGTCAGTCTGGAAGCTGGTTGAGAGGCACGCGTGCATAAGATCTACATAGCGGGCCATCGTGGCATGGTCGGGTCAGCGATCCTACGCCAGCTAGAAGCGCGCAAGTCGGCAGGTGCGCCGATTGACCTGATTACACGAACCCGGACGGAGCTGGACTTGTCTGATCAGGCCAGTGTCCGCGACTTCATGCAGGAAGAAAAGCCCGATGCGGTCATATTGGCTGCTGCAAAAGTAGGAGGTATTCTCGCCAACAACACCTATCCGGCAGAGTTCATCTACGAAAACATGATGATCGAATGCAACGTGATCCATCAGGCGTTTTCAGCGGGTGTTCAAAGCCTTCTGCAGTTAGGTAGCTCTTGCATCTACCCGCGCAACGCAGAGCAACCGATGCGGGAAGATGCGCTGTTGACCGGTGTTCTAGAGCCTACGAACGAGCCTTATGCCATTGCCAAGATCGCAGGCATCAAGCTGTGTGAAAGTTATAACCGCCAGTATGGGGTGGATTACCGCTCGGTCATGCCGACTAACCTGTATGGGCCCGGTGATAATTTCCATCCTGAAAACAGCCACGTCCTGCCTGCGCTGATGCGACGCTTCCACGAGGCGGTTCGCGACAATTGCGATACCGTCACCATCTGGGGCAGCGGCCGCCCGCGACGAGAATTTATGCATGTGGATGATATGGCAAATGCGGCTCTGTTCGTACTGGATCTTCCGCGTGATGTTTACGACGCTCAGACGCATCCCATGCTGAGTCATATTAACGTCGGGACTGGTCAGGACATCTCAATCACTGAACTGGCTTCAAAAATGGCCGTCGTTACGGGGTTCGAGGGCCAAACAGTTCAGGATGCCAGCAAACCTGATGGGACGATGCGAAAGCGCATGGATGTATCGCGGCTCACAGAATTGGGCTGGACGGCTGAGATCGACCTCGATCAAGGGTTGCGCGACACCTATGACTGGTTTCTGAAACAGCCCGCCGCTACGCGGCGCGCCAGGTAACCGCCCGACCCAAAGCCCGGGCGGTCAGGGATTTAATACCAGCGGCCCACGGCGACCAGTGAAGGAGCCAGCGCAGTTGCATCCGAAACCGCCGAGAGCACCTGAAAAGTAACCTTCGTGCTGGAGGGTGTCTCGGTGCCTAGAAAACGGGACACGCCGCCGCCATTGCCGCTGATGACAGGCGCACTGCCGGACAGAAAGGAAATCGGGAAATCCCAGTCCGCTGATGGGCTGGCGTAGAGCGCTCCAACGCCGGTTGTGCAGGTGACAGAACCTGCCGCAACGGTGCATAGCTGGGTGCCGTCGGCAAATCGGACATAGTCTCCGTTTGCGTTGCTGCCGTGTTCGATCACAGCGCCGGTTGGAACCCCTCCGCTTTCCCCCACGGACCCCAGTACATTGCCCGGCCCATAGCCAAAATCGGCGCGCATCAATCGGCCGGATGTGGTATCATCCGCGCTTGCCTGAACAGCGGCGCCATCGACCAGCCCGGACGCAGGATCAATTCGCAACGCCTCGGTCCAGCTTCCACCGTCCGCAGATACCTTGACGGAAAAGCCGGTGCTGCCGGACAAACCCATCTCGGCGTGGCCCGTCCAGTTCGATTGAAACAGCAATGAGGCGGTCTCGCCTGCGTTGGCCTTGTTGATTTTCAGTTGATGTCCCGCGCCGTCGTTGGACAGCAAAGTCGCCGGACCCCGAACAGACAGGCGGTTTGTACTGTCTGATGACGTCGCAATCCCAACACCACTCAGGTTTTCAGTGCTGGCAGGTGCGTCCGCCCAGCTTGTACCGTCCCAAACCTTGGCGCGCCCTGCGCTTCGATCCCATGCACGCCATCCCGTGTCAGGGCTGAAGAAGTACCAGCCATTGTCGATCCACGCGGCCAGACGCCCGGCCTCACCGGCCCAGACACCGGTTGGTGAAGTGCCGAGGGCGTGGATTTCGCCCTGCGCCGGAGCTGGAGGCGGTGTGGTCGCGTTCAGAGAGGACAGGGTCAGCTGGACAACAAGGTCCAGTTGGCGCAACGCCTCATTATGCGTGACGTGTTTCTGCGCCTGCGATGGTTGCAGAAAGGGCAGATTCAAGCGGGGTGAAGTCTGAGACACCGGCGTCCTCCTGTGGCTGTCGATCCGACATGGATCGCGCGCTACATTGACGTAACCGGGGTCAATACTGCCTGACCAGGGCGAACGCCCCGTCAGACATTTGTTTACGAATGGACGAAATGTGTGCTGCTGCCTTACTGTGCCGCGCGGTCCGCTGCAACGATGTCGTGCAAATACGCATGCAGATCAGCGCGCAGATCAGCGCGAGCAAGTGCAAAAGCCACGGTGGCCTGCAGAAATCCGGCCTTGGATCCGCAATCAAATCGCTGGCCGTCGAATTTGTACCCAAACACCGGCACGCCGTTGACGATGTCCTCGGCAATGGCGTCGGTCAGCTGGATTTCACCGCCGCTGCCTTTTTTCTTCTGGTTCAGATTGTACAGAACCGAAGGGCCCAGAACATAACGACCGATTACGGCCAATCTTGACGGCGCATTTTCAGGAGCCGGTTTTTCGACCATCCCTTTTGCCCGAACAACCGAGCCGATGTTTTCGCCAACATCCAGAATACCGTAGGAGCTTGTCTGTTCCTCGGGCACTTCCATCGCGGCAACCATGTTGCCACCGGTTTCCTCATACGCTTCGATCATCTGCTGTAGACACGGTTTGTCCGCCGCGATCACGTCATCCGGCAGCATGACGGCAAACGGTTCGTCCCCGATCAAACGGCGGGCGCACCAGACAGCATGTCCCAATCCAAGCGCCTTGTGTTGACGGATATAGGCAATTGCACCGCTTTCCATGTTGGTTGCATTCAGGGTTTCCAGCAGCTCATCTTTGCCTTTGGCCTTGAGCTCCTGTTCAAGCACCAGATTGTGGTCAAAATAGTCTTCAAGCGCGGATTTCCCACGCGAGGTCACAAAGATAAATTCCTTGATGCCGGCGGCACGGGCTTCGTCGATCGCGTATTGAACCAGCGGTCGGTCCACCAGAGTCATGATTTCCTTGGGAACAGATTTTGTTGCTGGCAAAAACCGCGTACCCATTCCCGCAACCGGAAAAATCGCCTTGGTGACTTTGCGTGTCATGCTACCTCTCAAAATCGATTCGTATTCGTTAAATCACAGCCTCTTTAGGACCGTCATATGCCTCAACCGCAAATCATTCAATGCGGTGGATCACACAGTGACGCATTAGGATGAAAAGTGCCACCTTGCGCGGGCAGAGTCAAAAAAACGGCGCAGAACCTGCATCGCCTCTATCGAGTTATGCGCCGAAAGACCGGACTTTCTGGCCCCCCAAAGCCGGTGTACCGGCTTGGGGGACAACCGTCAGACCTGCGCCATAATGGCTTCCAGCGGATCGTGCTCGGCGACGAAATGATCCGGCGCGACTTCGCTAAGACGCGGGATGTAATCCGTCTGTCCTGCCGATAACCGGCTGGGCAGAAAGCGTAATCCGGCTTTGGGATCCATCGGCGACGGTAGCTCACCCGGCAACTTCAACCGTTGGCGCGACCGTTCAATGTCCGGGTCGGGAATGGGAACAGCCGAGATCAGGGATTGCGTGTAAGGATGAATAGGCTTTGAGCATATGACCTCACCATCGCCCAGCTCGACGATCCGTCCCAGATAAAGCACCATGATCCTGTTAGAGACCGCGCGAACCACAGACAGGTCGTGGCTGATAAAGATCATCGACAAGCCGAATTCCTGTTGCAGTTCCCGCAACAATTCTACGATTTGAGCCTGAATGGACACATCCAGAGCTGATACTGCTTCGTCGCAGATAATCAGCTTGGGCTTGTTGATCATCGCCCGAGCGATACCGACACGCTGGTTCTGGCCCCCCGACAATTCATGCGGGTAGCGGTTGATCATGTTGGCGTTCAAGCCCACGCGCTCCATCATTTCCGAAACCAGCTCTTTGCGCTCGCGCTCGGTCAGATCGGGCCGGTAGGTTTTTAAGGGCTCCGCAATCGAGGCGGAGATCGTCATCCTCGGATCAAGGCTCGCCAGAGGGTCCTGGAACACGATCTGCAGATCTTTGCGATACTTGTTCAACTCTGCCCGCTTCAAACCAACGATGGGGTGGCCCAGCCAACTGACATTGCCCGCGCTGGGTTCGATCAATTGCAGTACTGCCCGTGCCAGCGTGGATTTTCCACAGCCGGATTCGCCGACAACACCCAAAGTTTCACCTTTGCGGATATCAAAGCTGACGCCGTCGACCGCTTTCAGTGGCACTTTGCGCCCGAACAGCCCGCCCGAAACCTGAATGGGGAAGTGCACCTTGACGTCATCGACAGTCAAAAGTGGGGCCTCCTTGGTCTCCAGCGCTTTCGGCGCATCGCCCGCATCAATGCGCGGCATGGCCTCAAGCAAGGTTCGGGTATAATCATGCTGCGGTGCGCGGAAAATCTCATGCGCGGTGCCGGCTTCCACGAATTGTCCCATGCGCATGACCTGTATCCGGTCGCACATCCGGGCCACCACGCCCATGTCATGCGTGATCAGCGCAATTGCGGTGCCTTCGTCCTTTTGCAGACGCACCATCAGGTCCAGGATGTCGGCCTGAACCGTCACATCCAGCGCCGTCGTCGGCTCATCCGCAATCAGCAGCTTGGGGTTACACAGCATCGACATCGCGATCATGACCCGCTGCCGCATCCCGCCAGACAATTCGTGCGGATATTGGTCCAACCGCCGCGCCGCCTCGGGGATACGCACGCGGTTCAGCCACTCCAGACATCGCGCCCGCGCGGCAGAGCCCTGAAGCCCTTCGTGAATTTGAAGAACTTCCCGCATTTGCTGGCCAATCCGCAGGTGCGGCGTTAGGGCGGTCAGCGGATCCTGAAAGATCATCCCCACATCCGAGCCTCGGATCTTGTTCAACTTGTTCACGGGCAGGTTCAGGATTTCCTGACCGTTCAGCATGGCGGAACCCATGGCCCGGCCCGCAGGCGGCAGCAGACCCATCGCGGCCATGAAGGTCTGGCTTTTGCCCGACCCGCTTTCGCCCACGATGCCAAGGCATTCACCGGGGTTGATGTCGAAACTGATGCCCTTGACGGCCTCTATCACACCATCGGGGGTGTCGAACTGGACGCTCAGGTCCTTGACGGAGAACAAACTCATATCAGCGATCCTTCGGGTCCAGAGCGTCGCGCAAACCATCGCCGATGAAGAACATCGTGATGATGATGGTGACGTAGAATGTCAACGGGTACATCAGTTGCCACAGCGTGCCATAGCTCATCGTACCGGCCCCTTCGGCGATCAAGCGGCCCAACGAGGTGTAGGGTTCCGAGATACCCAGACCCAGAAACGAGATAAAGCTCTCGGTCAGGATCATCTCGGGCACCAGCAACGAGGCATAGACGATCACCACGCCCAAAAGGTTGGGCAGGATGTGGCGGTACATGATGGTGAACTCGCTGACACCGGCGGCACGGGCGGCCTCGATAAATTCGCGGTTTTTTAGCGTCAGGGTCTGCCCCCGCACGATCCGCGCCATCGTTAGCCAGCCCACCGCACCCAGCGCGATGAACAACATGAAGAAGGATCGACCCGCCACGACAAGCAGCAGAATGATGACCAGCGTGGCCGGAATCGCCAGCAGGATGTCGACAAAGCGCATCATGACGCTGTCGGTGCGCCCGCCGATGTAACCGGCAGCGATGCCATAGCAGGTGCCCACAATCAGCGCCGTCGCGGCACCAATCAGACCCACCAGCAGCGACGTCGTGGTTGCCTGAATGACGCGGCTGTAAAGGTCGCGCCCCAGATCGTCGACACCGAAAAAGTGCCCCGTCTCAACCGAGGGCATCCCAAGGCCACGCACGTCACCCATGACGTTCCAGTCGATTTCCTCGTTGCTCCAGACTGCGAAATACGGCCCAAAAATCGTGAACAGCACGATCA
The DNA here is from genome assembly GCF_056540905.1 of Ruegeria sp. AL1. Taxonomy (NCBI): domain Bacteria; kingdom Pseudomonadati; phylum Pseudomonadota; class Alphaproteobacteria; order Rhodobacterales; family Roseobacteraceae; genus Ruegeria; species Ruegeria sp. AL1. The sequence continues at coordinate 135,878 of NZ_JBQFXP010000006.1, read as the reverse complement.
TGCCAAGGATAAAGACACTCGCCATCGCGGCCTTGTTGCGCACGAAGCGCAAGCGCGCATCTTGCCACAGTGATCGCCCCTGAATGGCCGTGTAGTCGGTGACGTCTTCGGCCAGTTGGGCGGCTTTTTGAGATTTTCCAAGCATTGCCAGCCCCTCAGTAGCGGATTTTCGGATCGAACCAGGCATAAGCCAGGTCGGTCAGCAGGTTCACGATTACGGTCAGCGCGCCATAGAGGATCGTGACCCCCAGCAGCACCGCATAGTCCCGCGCCAGCGCCGAGTTCACATAGGCCTGACCCAGACCACCGGTCGAGAAGTAGATGTCGACAAAAACCGAACCGGTCAGCACATAAACGAAGACCGGCCCCAGATAGGACACAACCGGCAGCAGCGTCGGTTTCAGTGCGTGACGCCAGATCACGGTTCTGGTCGGCAGACCCTTGGCCCGCGCGGTGCGGATGAAGTTCGAGTTCAGAACCTCGAGCATCGACGACCGGGTGATCCGTGCGATCGAGCCCATATAGGACGTGGCCAGCGCGATCACCGGCATGACCAGATATTGCCACTGACCGCCATGCCAGCCGCCACCCGGCAGCCAACCCAGCCACAGGGTGAAGGTCAGGATCAGGATCGGACCCATGATAAAGTTCGGCAGCGCCTGCGCGGCGATGCCCAGACCGACGGCGAAATAGTCGATCCAGCTATTGTGCTTGATCGCAGCGGCAATCCCCAGCGCGACACCGATGGATGTCGCCACCAGAAACGACAGCGAGCCATAGGTCAGCGAGATCGGGAAACCCTGCGCGATGATATCATTGACGTCCCGGTCCTTGAACTTGAAGGACGGGCCAAAGTCGAAATGCACAACGATATTATACAGATAGTCCCAAAGCTGTTTCCACAGCGGCTGGTCCAGCCCGTAGCGCGCCTCGATATTGGCCAGAACCTGCGGCGGCAAAGGCCGTTCCGAGGTGAAGGGTCCGCCGGGTGCGACGTGCATCAGAAAAAAGCAAGCGACGACCAGCAAAAGGATCGTCGGAATGGCGACCAGCAGCCGCCGCAGACTATAGGCAAGCATTTTCTGCCCCCGTGTTTATTGGCCCTGCCCCGGGACGGTCCCGGAGCAGGGCTTGGTTCAAAGACGGTTATTCGGCGAGCTTGTACAGGTTCTTCGAATACCAGTTCTGTTCAACGTTATTGACCGGCCAGTTCCCGACATCGCTGTCCATCATGTAGACGCCAGCGTAGTGATAGATCGGGATGACCGGGGTTTCTTGTGCGATGATGCGCTCGACCTCGGTATAGAGCGGCGCCGGATCGTCCGAGGTTTTGGCCTCTTTCAGCAGTTCGTCAACGCGGGCGTTGGCAAACTTGCCGTCGTTGTAACCCGAATCCGACTGCAGCAGGTCGAGGAAGGTCGAGGCTTCGTTATAGTCGCCACACCATGCGCCACGGGCCAGATCGAAGTTCTGGTTGCCACGCTCTTCAAGGAACACTTTCCATTCCATGTTGGCCAGCTCGACCTGAACGCCCAGCTTCTGCTTCCACATCTGGCTCAGCGCAACGGCCACCTTCTTGTGATCTTCCGAGGTGTTGTAGACCATCTCAAAGCTCAGCGGATTGTCGGTGCCATAGCCCGCTTCGGCCAGCAGTTCTTTGGCCAGTTCGTCGCGCTCGGCCTGGCTCATCGACGCCATTTCGACCGCCGGAACGGTGAAACCTGCGGTCGCTTCGGGCGCAAAGGTGTAGGCTTGCGGCTGACCACCCGCCATCACTTTTTCAGTGATGATCGCGCGGTCTACGGCCAGCGACAGGGCCTGACGGACATTGGGGTCCTTGAAAGCCCCAGGGCCACCTTCGGACAGATTGAAGGTGTAGTAGTAGTTACACAGACGCGGGAAGCTGATGGCTTCTTCGGGGTGTTCCTGGCTCAGGCGCGGATATTGACCGGCGGGGATTTCCGTGCGGTCCAGTTCGCCTGCCAGATAGCGGGTCAGGGCGACGTTTTCATCGTTGATGACCAGCGCGACAACCTTGTCGATGATGGTGTTGTCATTGTCCCAGTACATCTCGTTGCGCTCGCGTACGGAACGTTCCTGGGGCAGATGCTCGGTCAAAACATAAGCACCGTTCGACACGATGTTCTCGGGCCGGGTCCACGCATCTCCGAATTCTTCGACGACTTTCTGCGGGGCAGGAAAGGTAGTCGAATGTGTGGTCATCTGTGGGAAATAGGGAAGGGGCGCGCTCAGGCGAACTTCCAGCGTTTTGTCGTCGATGGCCTTGACGCCCAGATCGTCGATGGACGCATTGCCCGCGATGATGTCCGCGGCGTTCTCGATCGACATCAGTTCCATGAACCAAGCATAGGGTGAGGACAGTTCGGGATCGACGGCACGTTTCCAGGCGTAAACGAAATCGCCTGCGGTGACCGGGTCTCCATTCGACCACTTGGCGTCGTCGCGCAGGGTGAAAGTATAGACGTCTTTGGTGTCATTGACCTCGAAACCGGTGGCTACGCCGGGAACCAGATTGCCGTCTTCGTCCTGGTTCATCAGGCCTTCGAACAGGTCCCGAACAATTTCGGCACCCGAAACGTCTTCGACAACCTGCGGATCGACCGAGCTGTGCTCATCCAGGATGCGATAGGTAAAGGTCTGGTCTTCTGCCAGCGCTTCGCCGGTTTCCGGATGCGTTCCGGCGGCTAAGACCGCGCCGCTAAGCAGGGTTGAGGATAGCAATCCTGCCAATGAATTACGGACAATACGGTTCATGCGGTGTTCTCCCATTTTCTTGGTGTCAGGCGGCACATCGCGTTTCGATGTGCGCAACATTCCGTGTGTTTCGTGTTTTCAGAAGCTCTTTGCTTTGATCTGGATCGCAAAAGGTCAAAATTTGACCGTTTACTCATGTCAGCAAAAACTCGGGAACCAGGTGCGAAATGTGCCTTTCGATGCGGCGAAAATGCCACCATTTAACGAAAGGTAAAAGGTTTTGCTCGCCGCTGAGGCCTCAAAGACGGATTCGATATGTAACAGGGATCAGGCGTGAAACTTTATTTTGAAACACGTCAATGCCATGACGTTTTCGTGAAGGCATTACCTTAAGAAATTCGAATGTGATGGGCCCGTGAGCGAATCAATCCGTTATCAGAGTCGTCAGTTTGGCCGAGGGGAAACAGGTTGGATCATGACCAGCACCCTCTTGCCAACGCCCAATCGAGCGTCGGGTCTTATAACCCGGTAGCCCATCCACACCGCCGACATCATGGCCCTGATCAACCAACACTTGCTGCAATTTCGCAATATCGGATCGGTAGAGCGTATCGACTTTGCCCCAGCGGGTCTGAAACGAGCCGACTCCGAACTGAATGCGATCCCCGACATGGCCCACGAACAGGGCGTAAAGGTCACTGGTGTTGTAATCCTTCAGGACATAGAAATTTGGCGTCACGACAAAGGCAGGGCCATTCCGCCCGGCGGGCATCATCAGATAGGCCTCGCCAGAAATCTCATGCGCGGGAAAAGGGCGACCAGAAACGCGGGTTATTCCCATATCCATCCAGTCGCGGATTGGACGTCCTTGGTCCGGGCCCTCCAGCGCACAGGACACGGAGGCGGGCACCGTCACTTCGAACCCCCAGTCCCGACCACTGATCCAACCATGTTGTGCCAGATAATGACCGATTGAGGCCAGAGTGTCCGCTTCAGAGCGCCAGATGTCGGCTTTGCCGTCGCCATCTCCATCGACCGCATAGGACAAAAAGCTGGAAGGCATGAATTGTGGCTGACCCAAAGCACCGGCCCAACTGCTTTTCATCTCGCGCTCGGGTGCGTGCCCGGCTTCGGCAATCTGCAGTGCGGCGATCAGCTCAGCGGTGAAGTACTCAGCACGGGTGCTCATAAACCCTTTGGTGCCCAGAACCCGAAACACATCATGGCGGATGGGCACCCGGCCATAGCCACTCTCGCGGCCCCAGATCGCCAAAAGAATACGCCCCGGCACACCGGTCCGCGCCTCAACCCGAGCCAGCGTGTCCGCATGCCGTCTCGCCATTTTCCGCCCGACCGAGGTCGCGCCTTGAACGGAACCAGCGCTAAAGTAGCGAGCCGGCGCGCCGAACTCGGCTTGGCGCTGGGGCTGGGGTGCATTTTTTGGGGCACCCGGCGGAACCAAATCAGGCAAGTCCCAGTTCAGTGTCACGCCCGAGAACGCCTGCTGCATCGTCTGGCGCGACACGCCGCGTTCCCGGGCCTGAGGCCAAACGGTCTCCTGCAACCATGTTTTGAACTGCCGCTCGACAGCAGCGCGATCCTGCGCCGACAGTGCAGAGGCAAGTGAAACGAGACAGAGGATCATGCAAAGCAGGCGCATCGTATATACACCATCCTTTGATACGACAGGTTGTCAACTGTGCCCGAGGTTAATGCGCGACGCTTGACGTTATCTGTTACATCCCGACCTTTCAAAAAGCCTTGAGAATTCATGGGACTCTGCCAATAGTTGTTCCGAACCCATTGCATCAAAGGACAGGCAGGCGTGAAAGAAAATCGAAACCTTTCTGTGTTTCTGCTGTGTTTTCAGGCGCTTTTCTGTGTTCTTGCCTTGGCCTCGCCCGCGGGCGCCAGCGACAGCTTCCTGGACCCGCAAGGCCCGATTTCCGCGGTTCAAAAGACCCATCTTATGCGGGCAACCGTGCTGATCCTGATCGCGGTCGTTCCGGTTCTGGTCCTGGTGCCTCTTATTGTCCAGAGGTATCGCCGACGTCCCGACAGCGCGGCACAGTATCGCCCCAAATGGGATTTTTCGGCCAAGCTGGAGTTTTTGATGTGGGGCGTTCCGGTTCTGATCGTCGCGATCCTTTCGGTCTATCTGTGGAAAGCAACGCACCGGCTTGACCCCTATGCCGCGACTTTCGGAGAAGAGCCCGCATTGCGGGTTCAGGTGGTGGGGCTCGATTGGAAATGGCTTTTCATCTACCCCGATCTGGGAATCGCCACGGTCGGAGAGTTGGGCATCCCGATCAAACAACAGGTCGCAATGACCCTGACCACAGACACGGTCATGCAGTCTTTCCTTATTCCGGCGCTGGCAGGTCAGATCTACGCCATGCCGGGCATGACCACGCAATTACATCTGGTCGCGGATACCCCCAAAACCATGCAAGGTAAGAACACGCAATATAACGGCCGCGGCTTTACCAAACAGAATTTTCTGACCCAGGCCATGCAACCAGCAGATTTCAACGCCTGGGTCGAGAGTGTCCGGCTGAACGGTATTCCGCTAACCAAAGAGACCTACCAGACACTGGCCATGCGAACAGATCGTGACGAGGTACAGGCGGCTTTGGGAACCGTTCAAATGCCGCTAAGAGCCCTTTATTTCACTTTGGAAGAAGCGGATTTATTCCAAACGATCCTTCACAGATATCATAGCGGGCAACCTCTTCCTGCAGATCAACAGCCCGGAACAACATCGTTCGGGCAGGAGGCCACGCGATGACCTCTGCCGATGGTTTCTTTGGGCGGCTCAGCTGGGACGCGCTGCCGATCGCCGGTTTGATTCAGAATCCCGGCGCAAATGAGATTGTTGCCAATGCCGCTGCTGCCGTTGTGGTGATCGGCGCAATTGCGGTTATTGGCCTGCTCAGCTGGTTCCGCATGTGGGGACCACTCTGGCGGGATTGGCTGACAAGCGCGGATCACAAGAAGATCGGCATCATGTATATCGTCTTTGCCATCGTTATGCTGGCCCGCGGCGTGCTTGAAGGTGTGGTCATGCGGGCGCAACAGGCGATGGGACCGGGCGACGGCTTTCTGGAACCCGAACATTTCGCTGAATTGTTCAGCACGCACGGCACGATCATGGTGTTTTTTGTGGCGGTGCCCTTTGTCTTTGGGGTCGCGAACTACCTTGTTCCACTTATGATCGGCGCGCGTGACGTGGCATTCCCGGTGATGAACCAGATCAGCCTGGGGCTGACAGTGTCTGCCGGAATGATGCTGATGGTCTCGCTGGTGGTCGGGGAATTCTCAACCGGCGGGTGGACCGCTTATCCCCCTTACACCGGCGCTGCGTTTAACCCAGGGGTGGGGCCGGACTACTGGATATGGGCCATCGTCGTTTCGGGTGTTGGAACCACACTGACGGGCATCAACTTCGCTGTCACGATCTACAAACTGCGCGCGCCGGGGATGAAGTTCATGCGGTTGCCGATGTATTGCTGGACGATTATCTGCAGTTCGATCCTGATTGTTTTTGCAATGCCACCTTTGGGTGTCGCGGCGTTGTTGCTGGCAGCCGACAGGTATCTGGATTTCCATTTCTTCACCAATGACCTTGGCGGCAACATGATGAACTATGCCAACCTGTTCTGGCTGTTCGGCCACCCCGAGGTCTATCTGCTGGTGCTTCCCGCCTATGGCATCTATTCCGAGGTGTTTGCGACATTCTCAGCCAAACGCCTTTATGGCTATAATTCTCTGGTCATCGCGACCATGTCGATTGCGGTTCTGTCGTTTACAGTCTGGCTGCACCACTTCTTCACGATGGGACAAAGCGCGCTGATCAATGCCGTGTTTGGTATTGCAACAATGCTGATTGCTATCCCAACCGGTGTGAAAATCTATGACTGGATGGCAACATTGTATCGTGGACGCATCCGGCTTTCGGTGCCAATGCTCTATAGCCTTGCGTTCCTGATGCTGTTTGTCATTGGCGGGCTCAGCGGTGTTATTTTGGCCAACCCGACCGTGGATTATCAGGTTCACAACACTCTGTTCCTCGTGGCGCATTTCCACAACGCGTTGCTTCCGGGTGTTCTGTTCGGGCTGCTGGCCGCGTATAATTACTGGTTCCCCAAAGCCTTTGGCTTCCGCCTGAACGAATATTGGGGCCGAGTTTCCGTAGTTTGCTGGACGTTTGGTTTCCTGCTCACATTCATGCCTTTGTATTTTGTTGGCCTGATGGGAATGCCGCGTCGTTCGTTCAGCTATAGCGACCCATCCTTCCAACCTTTCATGATTGTGGCCATCATCGGAGCGATCATCATCACCTGCGGGCTGTTCTCGGTGCTGATCCAACTTTGGATCAGTATCCGCGACCGCGATCAAAGTCGCGTGCCGGTTGGGGATCCCTGGGATGGAAGAACGCTTGAATGGTCAATTCCGGCTCCGCCACCGCCTTATAATTTTGCAATTATCCCGACAGTGTCCGACCGGGACGATTTCGCGGCGGCCAAAGAGAACGGGGCCGCCTATCCCACGCCGGATTCTTATGAAGACATCGAAATGCCGCGCAACACGGGCATTGGCTTCATCCTGTGTGTTCTCAGCGGGATATGGATGTTCGCGCTGGTCTGGTGGATTTGGTGGCTTGCCGCTGCGGTGACGATGTTGATCATTCTCGCTGTCATTGTCTGGAGCTTTGACACCAGTACCGAACTGATCATTCCCGCAGAAGAAGTGCGCCGGGATCACGAAGCGTGGCTGGCGCTGGTTCATAGCACAACCGCCATCGACCGCGATCATGAGGCATCCCCCGAGAATCGCGGTCTCGCCCGTCCTGACATGGAGGCCGTCACATGAGACGCGCGCCAGAGCATAGTTACCCGGGCCTCAATCTGGGTGAAGATCACGCCAGTGCCGACAAAGCGTCCGAAGTAGTGACATTTGGCTTTTGGGTCTTTCTGATGGGTGATCTGGTCTATTTCGGTCTGATGTTTGGTATCTACATCACGATGATCGATGCGCAGGCCGGCGGCCCCGGCCCGCATGAATTGTTTGATCTGAAAAGCATCTTTGCCCAGACCTTGATCCTTTTGACCAGCAGCCTGACCGTCGGATTGGCGATGCTGGCGCTAAAGTACAATCTGCCGCGTCCTCGTATCGTCCTTTGGTTCGGCGTTACTCTGGCCCTTGGACTATGTTTTCTTGCGCTTGAAGTTCGGGATTTCATGAACATGGCAGCCCTCGGCGGGGTTCCACAGCGAAGCGGTTTCCTGTCGGCGTTTTATGGCTTGGTCCCACTGCACGGGTTGCATGTGGCAATCGGGTGCCTTTGGCTGATCGTACTCGGTATCCAGTTGCGGGTCATGGGGATGACCGATCTGGTAAAGTCCCGGGTCGTCCGTCTGGCCTTGTTCTGGCATTTCCTGGACCTGATCTGGATCGGCATCATCACCATCGTGTATTTCGGAGGGCTCACCTATGGATAGACGCGTCGACCTACACAAACGCGAGCGTCGCCGATATGTCATTGGCTACGGCGGTTCCCTGTTGCTTACCTTCGCGGTGTTTTTGATTGCGTATGTTTTCGGGATTGAAACCAAGGGCGTTTATCTGACCATCGGTCTGTTGGGATTGGCGCAGCTATTGGTACAGTTGGTCTATTTCCTGCATATCGACCGCCGCCGCAGCAGCCGAGAGGACCTGGACTTGATCCTGTTTTCGACCCTGGTTTTGCTGATTATCATCGGGGGGACGGTCTGGATTTTAGGTAACCTGGCTTTGCGGATGCACATGCACGTCATGTGAACGCCAGCAGGCGCACGCCAAGCCACAGCGAAAACCAGCACAAAACAAGGCTGATCAGGATGTTTCCGGCAGCCATAGCGATGGATCGGTCGCGGTTAAGCTGCAACGACTGATAGGCAAAGCTGGAAAAGGTTGTGAACCCGCCGCAAAACCCGAAGACAAGCCGCTTTTCCTCTTCTCCCATCTCGACCGGCCCGCCCAGATATCCGATCCAAAGCCCCAGCAGAAAACTGCCCACGACATTCACAATCAGCGTTGAAAGGGGCAGATCATGAGTCACACGCATGGAAAGCCAGTGCCGTGCGACAGCTCCCAGTCCGCCTCCCAACCCGAACATCGCGTGCAGATACAAGTCCGTCATTGACCGGCTCTCCGGTGCCGTTTTCCGATGGTTTCGCCCAAAATCGCCGCTCCCAGACCGATAGCGATTTCGGCGGCAATGGCGATCAGGACGTAAAGACCACTGGTCTCCCAAAGGCGGGCAAGCTCGGCCACGAAAGAGGAAAAGGTCGACAGGCCGCCGCAAAACCCAACCGCTCCGAGATGCAGCACATGTGCATGAACCTTGTGGCGAATTGCATAGAGCCAGCCAAGGACAAAGCACGCCACGATATTGATGCCAAAGGTCCCGGTCAGAAACGGAGCACCGGAAAGGCTGCCGGAAAACGCCTCGCGCAGCAGCGATCCCGCCGCGCCACCCACAAAAACAGCGACATACATGAGGATCCGTTCCCCCTGAGGAATGTCGGATTTGGCCACCGTCTTTGATCCTGCCTTCCCTGCGTTTGGCCCGGCTTATCCTTTGCGCCAGTGCGGATCAACCAAGCCGCGCTGGCGTCCTGTATCTCACATTCTCGTCGGATCGCCGCAGTTGCCGGGCAAACGCTTGCAATCAAATGTCAATCTGTCCAACCATGGGCGCAACTGAGGGGCATGGTGCCCAGCTACAAATCCGAGCCGTCAGGGAGATCGCAATGATTGTTCGCAGGGTGTATTTTGCAGTGGCATTTCTGGCGCTGCCGGTCACGATTTTGCTGGGGCTGCTCTGGGGGCCAGCTTTATGGCTGCTGGTGCTGATTGTGCCCTATACGGTCATCGGGGCGTATGATTTGTTGACAACACGGCACAACGTTCTGAACAATTATCCGGTGTTGGGTCATTTCCGCTATATGCTGGAATTTGTCAGCCCCGAAATCCGACAGTACTTCGTCGAAACCAACGAAAGCGGCCGGCCCTACAATCGGATTGTGCGCGGCCTTGTTTATCAACGCGCCAAGGGGCAACTGGATACGCAGGCCTTTGGGACGCAATATGATATCACGGAAACCGGCTACCACCGTGCCAATCACTCACTTGCGCCCAAACATGTGGATGAGACAGAAGAGCGGATTATGCTGGGCGGTCCGCAATGCGAAAAGCCCTATCACGCGTCGCGTTTGAATGTCTCGGCTATGAGTTTCGGAGCTCTGAGTGCCAACGCTATTCGTGCCTTGAACGGAGGCGCAAAGGATGGCGGATTTGCACATAACACCGGCGAAGGGGGTCTGTCCCACCACCATCTTGCGGAAGGCGGAGATATAATCTGGCAAATTGGCACGGGATATTTTGGGTGCCGCACGGCTGACGGCGGCTTCGACAAGGACAAGTTTGCGGAAAAAGCACGCAAAGATGTTGTGAAGGCCATCGAGATCAAATTGTCCCAGGGCGCGAAACCCTCTCATGGCGGTGTATTACCCGCCGCCAAGGTCGACGAAGAAATCGCGGAAATCCGAGGGGTTCCGCTGCATCAGGATGTGATTTCTCCGCCCACGCATTCTGCCTTTGATGGACCCACAGGCCTGATGGAATTCGTTCAACACCTCAGAGAAATGTCCGGCGGCAAGCCCGTCGGGTTTAAACTGTGCATCGGCCGCAGGTCCGAGTTCATGGCGATCTGCAAGGCAATGCTGGATACAGGCATTCAACCCGATTTCATAACGGTCGACGGGTCGGAAGGGGGAACCGGAGCCGCGCCGGTCGAGTTCACCAACCGATTGGGTATGCCGCTGAATGAAGCGTTGGTTTTTGTGGATAACTGCCTGCGCGGAATCGGTTTGCGCGACGACATCAAGGTCATCTGTTCGGGCAAGGTTGCCACGGGATTCGACATGATCGAAAAATTTGCGCTTGGAGCGGACATGTGCAATGCGGCAAGGGCGATGATGTTTGCCATCGGCTGCATTCAGGCGCTGCATTGCAATACGAACCGGTGCCCGTCGGGCGTGGCAACGCAAGACCCGATCCGCGGACGCGCTGTCAACGTCCCGCAAAAACGCCAGCGCGTTCATCGGTATCACGACGCCACATTGGAGAGCTTCCGCGAAATTCTGGGGGCGATGGGTAAAGCGAAGGTCTCGGACCTGCATCCGTCAGATATTCTGCGTCGCACAGCAGATGAGCACGAAGAAACCTATGCTGATCTTTATGAAATTCTGGAGGATCGGGTATTGTTGGGCGAGGACATCCCGCCAACCTTTGCACAGGACTGGAATGCCGCCTCGGCCAGCCATTTCTGATCGGGGCGGTCAGCGTGAGATTGTATTTGGGTTGTTAGATGCGTGTGTGTGGATTTTGCGGATGCTCCATTCCACCGCATCCCGCATCGTGCGCCCCAATGCAAGGTCGAAAGCCTCAACGAGATCAGGTGTCTGTCCGCTTGCAGAATTCACATTCTCCTGAAACGAGCTTGAGGCGATGATCTTGTCCTCAAACTCGTCAATGATTTTGATGTTCAGGCGCACTTCGACGCGCACGGCCTGCGAACCATCTTCGTTATTGGTGACAATGGCCTGAAACTCGCGCAGGTCAGGGGCGATGACGTAATCGGCCCGCAGCCCAACTGTGGAGCGTCCCACGGCGGCCACTCTGTTCGAGTTTTCGTAGCTTTCGACCATCAGTGTCTGGACAATCAACGGGGCACGATCCACCCACCGGGCGCGCGGCAGGTATTGCACCTGCAGGGCGCTGGGTTGAATCGCAATCTGATCGGTGTTGACGGCGGCCGTTGCGGTAGGTTCTTCGACGACGATTTGCCGTTTCACCTGCGGCAGCGAGGAGGAAAAGGTGCTTTTGGGCGTCAGCAGGTACAAATCGTTGGGCTTTGAAGCCTGTCTGAGCGTTCCCAACCCTGTGCAGCCACCCAGTGCCGCCGCGACTAAAACAAATATGGCGGGCCTGATCATTGACGAAACTCCGATGCTTGGGTGCCTAACAGAAAGCGGGCAGGATCACGTTCGACCTTATCCACCAACCGGTCCAGGCTGATGACCAGACGCTGAGATTCTTCGATGAACCGGGTAAACTGAGGCAATCCGACACGCAGGAAATCCGAGACCTGCCTGCGGTTCTCTTGCACGATATTATCAATGGTTCCCAACAGATTGGAAGCCGATTGCGAGGCGCTCAGGATATCGGCGGATATCGCATCGATCCGGTCTGTTACCGTGGTGACCGTCGTCGCCACCTGATTGGCCGCGTTGCGGATATCGGCCACGACCGCCGCGACATCTTCGTCCAGCACGCGGTTGGCTGTATCAAACGTCTTTTGTGCAGATTTCAGCGTTGCATCTGCCGAACTCATGGCCGTATCGATTGATCCCAGAGTGCCATTTGCGTTGGCGAAGGTTTCAGTAATGGTTGCCAACGACACTCGACCTTCTTCTGACAGGACAATCAGATTGTCCGCCAATGCCGATCCCCGTTCAATAAACGGACGAATATCCTGCGCAATGACGTCTTTCGCTGTGACCAGCGTATCATTCGCGGTTTCCAAAGCAGCCTTCGCGCTGCCCACAGCATCTTTGATGCTGTTCAGCGTGTCGGTTCCCGTTGTTAGAGTTGTTTCTGCGGTATCGGCCAACTGATCCAGACGATTGGTAAAATCGCCAATTTGCCGCGCGGCACTTCCCAGATCGGATGACAGCGATTCAAAGTCCGACAAGGTCTTGTCCAGACGTCCCGAAGCCGAGGCCAGATTACCCAGAATTTCAGTTACCGAGTCCCGGTTCTTCTCATCGACGACCTTGCTGACATCCTCGATCAGCGAAATGGCGTTTTCCAGAAGCAATGGCGCGCCCTCGAACAAGGACTGAATCGCGCTGCGCTTGCTTTGTATCAAACTGTTGTTCGGCAATCGCTCGGCCGTGGGCGAGCCGCCAGACAACTCAACATAGGCAACACCTGTCACACCCAATGACTGAAGTTGCGCGATCGTGTCTTTTGAAACCGGAATGTCAGCATCCACTTCCAGCCGCACCCTGACTTTTGAAGGGTCTTCTTCATCCAGCTCCAGCGAAATCACCTGACCGACCGGCAAACCGTTGTAGCTGACGCCACCTGCCGCCGACAGGCCCGAGACGTTTTCGAACAGCACCTCGTAGTAAGCGTATTGCCGCGACACCTCGAACTTGGCGAGCCACAGGAAAAAACCGAACGCGCCCAGGATACCTGCAAGAGTAAACGCGCCGATCAGGATATAATTTGCCCGGGTTTCCATCGCCTCTACCTGTTCTGCCCCTTCACTTGTGCCGCTCGGGCGCGGGGACCGGTGAAATATTCCTGTACCCACGGATGATCGACGTCGGTCATTTCTTCTATCGGACCTTCAACCAAGACGTGTTTCTCCGCAAGCACCGCGATGCGGTTGCATATCGCGTAAAGACTATCCAGATCATGGGTAACCATGAAAACCGTGAGCCCCAGCGCCTGCTGCAACTCGCCAATCAGGTCATCATATGCCGCGGCCCCGATCGGGTCCAAGCCGGCCGTCGGTTCATCCAAAAACACGATCTCGGGGTCCAGCGCGAGTGCCCGGGCCAATGCCGCCCGTTTTCGCATGCCACCAGACAGCTCCGAGGGAAACTTGCCGCAGCTGAGTTGTGGCAAACCGACAAGGCTGATCTTCAATCCACCCAGGGCTTTCATGAGGTTTTCGCTGATGCCGGTATGCTCGCGCATCGGCGCGATGACGTTCTGCATTACGGTGAGCGAAGAAAACAGCGCGCCATCCTGAAAGGCGACTCCCCAGCTTTTTTCGATCCGTTGACGATCCGCCTCCGGCCCGTTCAGAACGTCAACGCCAAGCACCTCGATATCGCCTGCGGCGGGACGGTTTAAGCCTACAATCGTGCGCAAAAGAACGGATTTCCCGGTGCCTGATCCGCCAACCACACCCAGAACTTCACCGCGCCAGACATCCAGGTTCAGATCCTTGTGCACGACCTGATCGCCGAATTGGTTGGTCAGGTTGCGCACCCGTATTACCGCCTGCCTCTGAGCGTCAGTCTGTGTGGCATCCTGAAGCACGGTTCCGTCCATCTCAGACACCCAACACCGAGAAGAAGATCGAAAACAGCGCGTCCAGCGCAATGACCATGAAAATAGACTGCACGACCGAAGCTGTCGTGCGTTGCCCCACGCTTTCCGATGATCCCTTGACCTGCATGGCCTGCCAACAGGCAATCACGCCAATTACCAATGCAAAGAATGGGGCCTTGATCATCCCGATTGCCAGTTGCCAGACGCCTGTGTTTTCCTTCAACCGGGTCATGAACATGCCGGGACTGACGCCCAGGTCGATCCAGCTCATCAATGCACCGCCAACCAGACCCGCGATATTGGCCACAAAGCCAAGGATCGGCAATGTTATCAGCAACGCGACGACGCGCGGGATGACCAGAACCTCGATCGGGTCCAGACCGAGGGATCGCATGGCGTCGATCTCCTCCTGAACTTTCATCGACCCGATTGAGGCTGTAAATGCTGACCCCGACCGCCCTGCAACGATGATGGCGGTCAGCAGGATACCCAATTCGCGCAGAACCGAGATCGAGATCAATTCGACCACAAAAATCTCGGCCCCGAACTGCCTGAGCTGCGTCGCCCCCTGGAAGGCAAGAACAACGCCGATCAGGAAGCCCATAAGGCCGACAATAGGCAGGGCCTTGAAACCCGTCTGCTCCATCTGGGACACCAAGGCGGCACGGCGCAGACGCCAGGGTTTGAAAATCGTACGGGCAAGCCGGTGCAAAGTCAGCCCAAGAAATTCCAGCATGGACAACGTGTCCTGCCAGCCTCCGACGGTGCGTTCCCCCAAGCGGCCCAGCCAGTTCACGAACCCACGCGGCGGTTCGGTTACGCCAATCTCTTTCGGAATGCTGCGGGTCACCGTGTCCAGCAAGGACGCATGAGCAGGTTTCAGCCCTTCGATTTTGACGGATGCGCCATTGATGCTCAGCCGGTTGGACAGATCGGCAAGCAGCCAGGCGCCGCCGGTGTCCATTTTCTGCAGGCCGGACATATCCAGCACCACATCCGCGCCACCGGGTTTGATAGCGCGAAACCCCTTTTCAACAAATTCAAGCGATTGGGTTACCAACTCACCGGCAATCCGGATGCAAACCCCTGCTGCATCAGTATCGGTGGTTATCGTTGGCTGCGTCATAGCCGTATGTGAAGGAAAATAGCATTCGCCTGCAACGGGTTTGTTTGCCATCTTCAGATTTTCATTGACCAAATTGCGGCCACGCTACAGATACCGCCAGGTCGCGGCCGCCCTGTGCTGGGGCCCCTTGGCAGCGCGAACCCTCTACACGACCGCCAAATCCGGTGCTAGGACTATATCGTCGGAGGATGGAAGTGGACATTAGCGAACAGCGCATCAAGGCAATGACCAGCGCCGGGCTGAACCTGATCGGTCAGGCTTTGTCCATTTACGACAGTCAGTTACGGCTGGTCTTGTGCAATCTGCGGTTTCAGGAGATGTTCGACCTGCCTGATGAATTGGTTCAGCCGGGGTCGCTATTCAGTGACACCATCCGCTTTCTGGCCGCTCGCGGAGAATACGGGACCGCAGACAACCTTGAAACGCTTGTCGAACAGCGGGTCGAGCAAGCCCGCGCATTTGAACCCCATTACATGGAACGTGAACGCCCCAACGGTCAGGTCATCTCGGTCGAGGGTGCCCCGTTGCCAACCGGCGGCTGGGTTGCGGTTTATACCGATATCACCCGAACGCGGCGGATCGAGACTTTGCTGCGGGCCCGATCAGAAGAGCTGTCAGATCAGGTATTGAGCCATTCCGAGGAATTGTCGGCCACCAACCGCAAACTTGCCGCCACGATCACAACGCTGGAAGAGGCCAAGCGCCAGTTGACCGAAATCGAAGCGCGAACCCGACTGACCACCGAAATGATGCCGGCTCATATCGCCCATCTGGATGCCGACAGATACTATGATTATTCCAACCGGCGTCTGAATTCTGTCATGCCCGGGCGACCTTCGGACATTCTGGGGCTGCATATGTCCGAAGCGCTTGGATCGGCGGCCTATGAGCGCGTGAAGCCGCATTTGGAACAGGCCTATTCCGGCAATCCGTCAGTTTTCGAATTCACCGAGGATCACGACTCACGCAGGTTGCGGGTGTCCTTCACTCCGGACGGGGAAGGGGGCGTGTATGTTATGTCCGTGGACATCACCGAAGAAACGCAGGCCCGCGTGGCATTGCAGCAAACCCGCCGCCGCGCGATGGCAGCTCAGATGACCAGCGGGTTGGCGCATGACTTTTCCAATTTGCTGACCATCATCCTGGGCATGCAGGCGCGTCTGGCCAAGATGGAACTGCCGGAAGAGGCAGCGAAACTGATCTCGGCAACCCAGCAAACCGCGCGCAGGGGCGGGCAATTGCTGAATCGCATCGCCGATATGACCGGCAGCCGGACACCTCAACCGCGATCCACGGATATGCGCGAGCTATTAGAGGATTTGCGCACGCTCGCGTCCCCGTCTTTGCCGCGCGGCATGGGGTTGTCGGTTGTGAACACCTTGCCGGATCGCGCGCTGATGCTGGACCCTGGTATGCTTCAAGACGCGCTGTTGAATTTGGTCCTGAATGCGCGGGATGCCTGTGGTGTATCCGGACAGATCACCATCAGCGCCCATGCCATCGGGACGATCTGGATCGAAATTACCGTTTCAGATACCGGGCCAGGATTTTCGTCTGATGCGCTCGACCAAGCGCTGAACCCGTTTTTTACCACGAAAGGCAGTGACGGGTCAGGGTTGGGGCTACCTATGGTCTACGACACCGTGAAACTTGCGGGCGGTGACCTGAACCTGCGCAATACGCCGTCCGGTGCATCGGTTGTTTTGCGATTGCCATATCGTCCTGCACCGCCAGCGCAATCCGGACTTGTATTGCTGGTCGAAGACAATGACGATCTGCGCGGGCAATTCCGCGAAACTCTGATCGATCTCGGTTACGCCGTGATCGAGGCGACCTCTGCCGATGAGGCACTGAACCTTATCAACGATATTCAGGATATCGAACTGGTCCTGTCGGATATTCGACTGGAAGGTGCAGGAACGGGTCTCGACATCGCAGAACGACTTGGTCCGGGTTTGTCTTGCATTCTTATGACTTCACTGCCGCCAACCGACCCGTTGCACCGAAAGGCGCTGGCACTGGCCCCCGTGTTGCAAAAACCGTTCAACCATGCGCAATTGGCGGCGCTGATCAGTTGCGAGGCTGCATGATGAACCAGCCATTGGTCACCATACTTGACGATGAGCCTGAAATTCGCCGGATTCTAACGGATACCCTTGAGGACGCTGGATTTCGGACCCAGAGCTTTTCGCGCGCGCGTGAGTTTGAAGCTTCATTGAAGCGGGTCACTCCGGATGTTTGCCTGGTGGATTTATCACTGCCCGATACGGACGGGCTGGCACTGGTGCATCGTTTGGCGCTTGAGCAAGGGGCCTCAGTCATCATTATTTCCGGGCGCGCTCAGGTGCAAGACCGCGTCACTGGTCTTGAGCTTGGTGCGGATGACTATATTACCAAACCTTTTGACCCGGCCGAGGTGGTCGCCCGCATTCGGGCCCGTCTGCGGTCGACCCGACCAGCGATACAAAACTCTGAAGTTGCAGAATTCAACGGATGGACCGCCCATTTCGACCGGTATGTTCTGATTGATGCAAAGGGAATAAATACACCGTTCAGCCACGCCGAAGGTGAAGTGTTGCGCCTGTTTCTTGACAGCCCCAAGCGTTTGATCAGCCGGGCCCGCATGCAAGAGATGCTCGGCGGTGGCGCCGGAGACAGTTTTGATCGTGCCATGGATGTCCGGATCTCCCGACTCCGCACCAAGCTTGGCGAAGACCCCAAAAATCCGCGCCTTATCAAAACGATATATGGGGCTGGGTACATCTTCCTTGGTGATGTGAACTGGCGTTGACAGCACATTGGTGGCGATGGATCACTCTCGCAAAGCACGGTCCTTGACCTTAATCACAGGCTGAATCAAATAGGCCCAAACCGTTTGACGACCAGACAGAATGTCCACTTCTGCGACCATTCCGGGTATGATCTCAACGGCGACACCGTCCGCATCCAGAAGTGTATTTGACGTCTTAATTTCCACCACAAACACCTCCTCTTCATTGCGCTCTGATCGTGAAATCGTATCGGCACCGATGCGGGTGATCTCACCGTCCAGACTGCCATATCTGGAAAAGTCATATGCCGTGATCTTGACCTTGACCGGCTGACCCGCATGCAAAAAGGCAATATCCTTCGGGCGGACATAGGCTTCGACCAGCAACGTGTCGTCAAGGGGAACAATTTCAATCAGTTCTTCTCCACCTCGCGCCAACCCTCCAAGCGTTGAGCGGTGGACCCGGTTCACGATTCCTCGAACCGGCGCGCGAATTTGCGCCCGAGCTGCGCGGTCCCGCAATGCGGGCAATGCCGGTTGCAATGTGGCAATCTCCGCCGTCACCAATGCCAGATCGGTCAAAGCCGCGCTTCGAAACCGACTGCGAACAGCATCCTTGCGATCCTCGATTTCCTCCAGACCGGTTTCAAGCCTACGGACAACAGCTTCGGCTCTGACTTTTCGACCCTGCCACTCGGCCTCGCTGCGGCGGAGCGCCAGCAAGGTGGTTGCAGGTTCCATGCGTTGCTTCACCAAAGGGGCCATCATCGCGCGTTCCTCTGCCAGAACTTTTAGTGTTTCGACGGCAGTTACTTTGTCCACCAATCCTTCTTCATATTCCTGTTGCCTCTGCAGTCTCTGCCGGTCGAAAATCGCGATTTCGGCATCCAGTTCCGCGCGCCTTCCCTGGTAAAGTGCAGCTTCCGACCGAACCACATCCGGCGCATGAAGCAACAGATCGGGATCGAAATCCAACGGTTGACCGTCAATTTCGGCACTCAACCGTTGAGCACGCGCGCGCAGCCCAAATGCGCGTTGCTGCTCCTGACCCAACTCACTGTCGATTTGGGCTGAATCCAGTTCCATCAGCAACGCACCTGCCGCCACAACCTCGCCTTCGCGCACATTCAAACCCTGGATCACACCCGATTCCGTTGCTTCGATGATCTGGATATCGCGTGACGGGACAATTCGACCGTCCACGCGTACGACCTTGTCCAATTCAGTGAATTTCGCCCAAATGACTGCCGAAACAAGGCACCCAATTATCACGACAAGCAGCAACGACGCCCTTAGTGGCGAGCGACCTCGCATCTCTCGTGCCAGACTGTCGAGATCAGGATGCCGCGACATTCAGGTGCCTCCCCGGTTTGCGAATATGTTGCGTGAGGATACTCTTGGGCCCGTCTGCACCAACTTTGCCATCTTCGATGACGATTATTCTGTCTACCAACTCCAGCAGGCTGGTGCGGTGCGTCACAACAACCATCGTTGTTCCGACTGAAGCCGCCTTTAGCCGCGCGATGATCTCAGCCTCGTTTTTTACATCCATGGCGCTTGTCGGTTCATCCAGCAAAAGAACCGGCGGTTTGCCGATGAGTGCCCGCGCCAGTGCAATCGCCTGCTGCTGCCCCCCGGAAAGACCTTCGCCGCGTTCGGCCAATTGCATGTCGTACCCGCTGGGATGGCGGGAAACAAAATCCTCTACACCCGATATTTGACCCGCCCGTATCAGGTCCTCATCCCGAGGCCGGACAGCACCACTGTTGATATTCTGCCGGATCGAGCCGCTGAACAGCCAAATATCCTGCAAAACCGTACCTATGTTGCGCCGCAAATCGCGTGGATCGATCTGTCGGATGTCGAGCCCATCCATCATCACCGACCCGACCCGCGGTTGATACAATCCGAGCATGAGGCGAGCGATTGTGCTTTTTCCGGATCCTATCTGCCCAAGGATCGCAACTTTTTCTCCGGGCTCTATCGTAAAGCTCAGCCCTTTCAACGCATCTTCTGACTGATCTGGATAGCGAAAATGCACATTGTTGAACGAAATGCAGCCATTCAGGTGCGTACGCTTGATCCAGTTGCGCCCACTCGGGCGTTCACTTTCGGCTTGCATTAATCGGTTTAGACTTCGGTAGGCACTGCGCGCCTGATTGGTTCGGGTCAGAGTTTGGGACAATTGCCCCAACGGTGCCAAGGCTCGGCCCGTCAGCATGACTGCTGCAACCAGCGCGCCCATACTGGTCTCACCATTGGAAATCAGAAAGACACCA
The DNA here is from genome assembly GCF_056540905.1 of Ruegeria sp. AL1. NCBI lineage: Bacteria > Pseudomonadati > Pseudomonadota > Alphaproteobacteria > Rhodobacterales > Roseobacteraceae > Ruegeria > Ruegeria sp. AL1. The sequence continues at coordinate 115,813 of NZ_JBQFXP010000006.1, read as the reverse complement.
TAGAACACCACGAGAACTTGCGTGGTTTGCTGGGTAAATCCCGTGAAATTCAAGGCGAATTGCGATATTGCGCGACTGCGGCGACCATGTGACGAATGCCGATCCATCGCATCGCTCCAGCGATTTCGCATCTGCGCGCCTGCCGCAGTGGTTTTGATTGTCTCCAGACCTGTTACGGTTTCCACAAGCACAGACTGTTTGGATATCCCATCCTGCATGCTTTGTTCCGCCAGTTTTGACAGCATGGGTTGGATCGCAAGACCTGCCAAAAAAACGACAGGCACTGCAAGCGCCGGAATCCAAGCCAGAGGCCCGCCAATCAGGTAGATGGCACAGATGAATATCGCGATGAATGGTAAATCAACGACGGCAACCAATGTGGCCGAGGTAAAGAACTCCCGTAGCGTTTCGAACTCTCGCACTGTGCTGGCCGTTGCCCCGGCTGACCCGACCCGCGATTTCAATCTAATATTCAAGAGCTGATCAAAGACGCGACGACCGACGAATAGATCTGCATTGCGACCGGCCCGATCGATGAACCCCGCCCTGAGAAGCTTCAGTACAAAATCAAAGATCAGAGCCAAGCCCACGCCGATAGTCAACGCAGCAAGGGACTCGGTCGCCTCGTTTGGAAGGACGCGATCATACACGATCATGATAAAGACTGAAGTGGACAATCCCAGCAGGTTAGCCAACGCGGCAGCTAAGACAATCTGGACATATGACCACCGGTTTGCGGCAAGTGCTGACCACAGCCAATGGCCACCGATATCAGACGCTGTCGGATCTACATTCGCGCACACCTCTCGTCGAAAGAGAATTGCATGTCCGGCGTATTCCTTTTCCAACTTGCTTTCCGGCACTTCTCCGATCCCGTCGCCAAGCGACGGGTCGAAGATCCGCACATGGCCCTTGGGGGAACGCCCATGGTATACAACGGCCCGATCACCGTCGAGAAGTAGGATTGCCGGGGTAAGCGTTGCGTCAAAGGTCTTTAACTTACGTGCGCCAAATGCGGCCAGCATGTTCTTGCGACGGGCAACCATGACAACATCCGGTATTGTCAAATTGTTGGCGTCCCCTGATTGTGCGTCGTAAATGTCGGCCAAACTCATCTGCCGCCCCAAAGTCTCGGCAACATTCAGCAAACACCTTTCCAACGCGGTCAGTGGCAAGGCGGCATCCATCATCGCGAACCCTCCCATGTGTTCAGAGAGAGGTCGAACAGGTCCAGGATATCCCCGGTTAGTGCAAGGGCTGCGTAATTGGTCAAAAAGAATTCTTGCTCAGCCAGAATTAGAACCTCCTGCGCGTTTACATAGTCGCGCTGAGCGTCAAGGATTTCGATGAGGCTCCGACGTCCGATCAAAAACTGAGCACGCGCGGCAGAAACGCTTTCGGCGTTAGCCTGAACCGCCAGACGCGCTTGTTGCAGGCGGTCTGCACCCGCCTTCTGGTCGGATCGAATAAAACCAAGTTCTCGTCGAATTTCCCGAACCAGCGCGTCCCGGTCTCCTGTTGCTTGCTGGACCCGGGCACTGGCAGCAGCGATGGATGCTCGGCGTTGTCCCGTGCTGTCCAATTCGTAGTTCACGACCAAATCGACCCCAAAATCTGAGTCGTCGAAATCCTCCTGAACCGCAAAAGCGGATGCGCGAACCTCGGGCTTTCTGCGCGCTTGGGCCGCCGCATATTCGGCGCGGGCCGCGACCAAGGCGGCGTCGGCCCGTCTGACTTGCGGGCTATCCAAAACGATCTGCATATCGCTGCGTTGCAATGCCGGCGCGGCGATCACCGCTGACAATGCGTCAGGTCGTAGTCCAAAAACCTCCTGATAACGGGCCTCAGACCGATCCAGGCGCGCTTGGGCATCCGCGAGCCGTGTTCTGGCATCCGCCGTCCTTGACCGGGCAGTCAGCGCATCTGCGTTCGACCCGGCCCCGCTGGCCACACGGTCGAAAATCTGGGTTTGCAATTCAACATGTTCAGCCACGTTGCGCCGGGCCACTTCCAACAGAGCCCTTTGATCCAGAACCACCTTGTACGCCTCGACAGCGGCCATGGTCGTCGCCGAAACAGACTGTAGTTGACTGCCGCGGCTTTCGAAAACGCGCGCGCGCGCCGCTGCCAGATCGCCAGAGGCAACGCCACCATCATACACCAGCTGAGATACGCGCAGATAGGGCGACACTTCGCCAAAGTTCGTGCGCGCCGGTTCGCTTCGGGTATTTAACCCGAGAGAAACCTGTGGCAGGAACGCCCCTCTCGCCACGTCTTGATCCGCCTGCGCGATTTGCATTTGTGTTTTCGATTGGGCCAGCGCCGGGTTATTCCGAACGGCTGCTTGCACGCGCTTTCCAAAATTGCTGCGGGTCAGAGCATTTGAGGGTTGAATGGCCCTTGACCCCAACGTCCCACTTTCAAACGAGACCTCGACAGGAAGCAAGTCTGGTGTCTTGGTACAGGCGATTAGGCCAAGGCCTGACATCAGCAAAGCAACGAATAGCTTAAAGGGTTTACAAGCACGCATGAAGAGCCCCACTTGGCTGAACGGTTGCGTCCACGTCTTCCGCCATAGCGGTCAGGAAACTGCTCAACTTTTTCTTATGTCTCTTCGCAACTTTTGCTCCGCCTGTTTGTAGCTGATAAAGCCAGGCAAAATGCGCGCACGAGACTTGATGTGCATGGATCAAGCGCAATGCGCCATTGGCGGCCAATGTTGTCAATTGACTCGTGCGGAGGGTTTGGAGGCGCGCCTTTTTCACTTGAAACGAGCTCGGGATGGCAGGCCAAGGATCGTCTGACGCCATTGGCTCAAGCAGATCCATATCAGCCATGACCTCGCAAAGTTCTCTTGTTTGCGCCAGCGCAGCCGATCGTGCTCTGATAAATGCACAAACTTCCCGTAGTTTTTGATCCAATCGACCTGTTTCGTCAAAAAAACGAAAACCTCCAGGGCCGTCACTGACCAACCCGGATGCCTCGTTTACCAGTAACGAAAAGTGTCCGTATGGCTCCCTTTTAACTTCCGGCGATGGAACGTAGCAGAACGGAAAACACCTGAACTCGGATGGGACGTAACCTGCCCGCCAGCTGCCATCGGTCCCGACAAACGGATTTTCTTGTTCTGTAAACAGACTGAATACAGCGACTGGTTGGATGCCTTCGGCATCTTGGAAAACAATCGGAAAAGCTGCTGCTGTTTGCTGGACCTCGGTTGCAACAACAGTGCACCGTGTAACATGTCGTGCAAAGTCGTACGAAGTGAATGGATGCCAAAACTTGTGTTCGTGGCGGTCGCGACTGACAGGGAATAGGCCCTTCTGTGCCATCTGATAAACCTTGTTACAAATGGGCGTGCGGAACGGGCCGCAACGCGCAATGGTATTGGGAGATCAGGCTGTTGCGCCTGTCGGATCGCTGATCAGAATGTTGTCAGCCCTCAGATCGTTGAGGTCAGACAGACCATCGAATCGCGCCATTTTCTGAACCGAGGCTACATTTGGTGCCGAGTAATCGACCTTAACCAACACACTGTCAGCGCCGTCTGTAGCTAAAAGATACAGTTCGTCGCCGGACTGCGCCCCTGTCAGGGCACCAGCTGCGGTCGCAATTGCGTTGTCACCAAGATCCGACAGTACAGAGCTCAACGCGACAAACCCCGTATCAGTGCCCAGTGTGCCGCCCGAAGACAAAACCTCGATGTCGGTGCCATGGCCCCTTAGCGCGCTGGTATTGAGCCCTTCAAAAACAAGGGCGTCTGAAAAATTCGCTGCCTGTCCCAAGTTAAACCCGGTTATTGTGTCGAAACCATTGGCGGCTGCGTCCGCTTCGATAACCACGACATCCCGCCCTGCGCCCGAGACATCAATAGCATCATCGCCACCACCACCGCGCAGAACATCGTCAACGTTGCTGCCAGTCAGGGTGTCTGCGCCGGTTGTACCCAGATGAAATTTGCTTGGCCCACCATCGGCCGTCTTGATCGACAAGGTAATTGGCTGACCAGGTGTTTGGATGGTCATGGAAAAGGTCACGACCGGTTGAGACAAGTCGCCATAACTGGTCGCTGCGCCGCCGAACTTGATCGTGTCGGGACCCGTTTGGTTGGTGAGGAACAGATCAAAATCAGAGTTTTCAACCTCGGATCCGCTGTCAAAAGTGACGATGGAAGGGTCAAAACCCAATTCGGCATCAAACGCTAGTCCGCTGGAGATATCGCGCCCGGAATCGGCGTAAACCTCAAAAGTGATCGTTGATCCGCTGCGTCCAGCCTCGACAATGACATAGGCGGCTTGGGTGTGGGCAAAAACCTGTTCGCCAGCGGGTGCGGGATCGGGCCCGCCGGAAACCGTTGCCTGAACGGTAAAGTCCAGTGCATCTCCGGGGGCAGAGCTTGCGAAAGCAGTGTTTGGAACAAGAAGGCTCCAGCCACCATCCGAACCGACATTTGCGCTCCCGACCGAAGAGCCATTCAAAAGAATATCGACAACCTGACCGGATGATAGGCCACTGGAACTGCCCGAAACCGTTATTCCACTGCTTTGAGCATTTTGCAGATCGACCGAACTGTTCATTCCGATTGGGCTTATTTGCAGAATCGGAGTGAAATCCGTGGTAAAAGTCGTCGTTGCGTTCGATGACATGTTGCCCGCGTCATCCTCGACCGACGCTGAGATCGTAAATTGGGTGGCATCAGCCAAGGCGGCCAAATCGGAGGTAGGGATGGTCGCTGACCACGTGCCGCTTGAAACTACGGTCGAATAGTTCAGCCCATTCAAACTGACGGTCACGGATTGACCATCCTCGGCCGTCGTCGCGCCAGACACGCTCAGATCAACGCCTCTTTCGACAATATCAAGGACGGAACCGATCGACAAAGGGTTCAAAGCAACAGTTGGAGGTGTAAAGTCAGTCTGAAAACCTGCTGTGGAACTGGTGTTGTTTCCTGCCGTATCAGAAACTGCGGCGACAACGCTGTAGGTTTCTCCATCCGCTAATGCACTCAGCGCCGACGCCGTCGCGGTATAAGACCAGCTTCCCCCTGACACTGTTGTGGTGCCGGAAACATCAATCGTGCCATCCGGCCTTTCGATCTGGACGGACACCACTGTTCCATCTGAGCCGTCGGATGATCCTGCGATCACAAGATCTGTGGCCTGCTCTGAGGCGTTCATGACCGCCCCGTCTGACAAAGATGAAATCGTCAAACTCGGCGCTGTGAAATCCGTGGTAAAACTGCCCGAGGCTTGGACCGCCGGATTGCCCGCCGCATCGGTAACATCAGCCAGAACGGAAATGTTTGCGCCATCTGAAAGCGCGCTGAGTGCCGATGCCGGGACGGTCACATTCCATGATCCGCCAACGGCAGAAGTGGAATACACCTGACCATTCATGGATACTGTCACCGTTTGACCGTCTTCCGCCGAAGTCGAGCCTGTGATTGTGAAATCTCCGGCTTGTTCCAGCGCATTCATTATGCTGCCCGTCGAGAAACCATCGATACTCAGGCTGGGGGCCGACGCGTCTTTGGAGAAGTTTATACTGCTTTGGGGTGCGGCAAGCCCGTCGGAGTCCGTGACATCCGCAGTCAAAGCGAAACTGCCTCCGTCCGTCAGACCGGCAAGATCAACTGCCGGGATCGAAATGGACCAATTGCCTCCTGACACCGCACCTGTGTAAGTTTTTCCATCCAGGGACAGCGTTACAATTTGGCCGTCCGATACATTGCCCGTGGTGCCCGTGACACTCAGGTCTGACCCTGCTTCGGCAGCGTTTAACACTGCGCCCACGCTGAGAGGCGCGATCGCGACAGAAGGGCCCGTCAGATCGACAGGAACGGAGACGTTGACATTATTGGCAGGATTACCTGCCGCATCGCTGACGGAGACACTGAAAGCAGCAGGCGACCCTGTGGATAGCCCCGACAGATCAGCATTTGGGATCGTAACGGACCAAGCACCGCCAGATGCCGCGCCCGTGTATGTCTGGCCCCCGAACCAAAGCGACACGACCTGACCGTCTTCGGCGGTCGTTGTCCCTGTAACAACCAGATCGCCGGTGGTATCCACAAGGTCAATCGAACCTCCTGCGACCGGGTCCAGCGTCAGCAACGGCGCGTCAAAGTCAGTCTGGAAGCTGGCCGTAGCCTGAGCCGCCGGATTTCCAGCCCGGTCCGAAACATCTGCGGTCACCGCGATTACCGAACCGTCCGAAAGAGTTGCGAGATCCGAGGCGGGAACATCTACAGACCAAGCTCCGTTCAAAGCGATGCCAGTATAGGTCTGCCCGTCAACAGAGACCGAAACGGTCTGCCCGCTTTCGGCAGAAGTCGTGCCCGATACCCGCAAATCGGTACCTTGCTCGATAGCGTTAATAACAGCGCCCGCTGAAAAGGTCGTTACAGCGATATCCGGCGGAATCGTATCGACAAAGAACTCTTTCACCGACGACGCGAGCTCGAGCCCGCCTGAGTCATAGCTTTTGACAATAACAGACTCCGTGCCTTGCGGCAGCCCCGCTGCCTCGACCTGTGTCAGAGACACATTCCAACTGCCATCTGGCGCAGGCGTTACGGTTTTTGTTACCGACCCGATTGTCACGTCGAGCGTAGCGGCACCGTCGGGTGCCGTGGTGTTTGTGCTGGTATTGCTCAGAGCGCCAGCTTGCAGATCCGCAAGATTCAGACTTGGAGGGCGCGGCGCAGTGGGCGCGCTTTCCGTTTTCTCATCGTCATCGTTGTCGCTGCCGCCGCCTCCGCCGCCACCTCCGGCAGCGGCCGCGCCAGCGAGGCCAAGCCCGCCCAAGGCCAGCCCGACGCCGCTAATGCCGCTGGCCGCGGCTGTGGCGGCACCCGCTTCGGCCACGGCGCTCAGCTCGGCGATTTCCAACGCCGAGGCTTCCGCGATCATCACTGTCCCGTTGTCCAGTATCTGAACATTTTCCGCCGCAACTCGCAGCGTTCTGCCATCGGTCATAACCAATTGCACATCGCCATTCGGAAGAACCTTTGCTGACTGGACACCGGGAATGGCTTCTGCAAACTGAAATTCGGCCAGCTCAGCGTCGGTCGCTTGAGCCAATGCAGGCAGGGCCAAAAAAGTCGACCCCAGACCGCCCAGCACACCACGGCCCGAAGCGCGCTTTAGCTTGGCGTCTATCCATTTTTTGACCCGGCGCGCCTTGGTGGCATCCTTTGGTGTAACGTTATTTGAAACGGTTTCTTTGGTCATCGTGCCCTCGCGTCGGATAACCCTACAAAGCCAGGCAGCAGATCACTCCGTAAGAGGAACTTTGTTTGTTTTGCCAACTGGTGCTTCATAGGTTCGAACCAGAAAAATTGAGTTAATCTGAAACTGAACTCCCTGTTTTCACCACATTTCCGCTCGGGTTTCGGGCGGAACATCTGATCATCTGCCTCTGGGTGCCAAGGTTGGCGTGGGGTGATGACACATGATGCTTCAGGTCGAAAGAGTGGTCGCAACGGGGACCGCAGCGCTCGATTCAGGTATCGGCGATACGGCTTTAAAAACGTTTAACGGCGACACCTATCTTTACAGCGTCACCGGAAAAGGCGGCGGGATCGTGTCGTGGCGGCTCGTCGATGGTGCGGCACCGCAAATAGAAGATCAGCAGTATTTCGACGTTTCGATTGCTCCGTATGTTGGACGCATCGGCATGCCAGTTACGCTCGCTGGCCAGGATAAGCTGATCCTCGATGTCAGCACGGCGACAGGGCTGATCGGATATGATCTGAACCCGGACGGTACGCTGGGTGCGTTGCAGGAAACAGACAGCCTTACATCAGGCGGAAGCATAACCGGCGCCGTCCAGCTTTCGGTTGGAGGGACCGGCCTGCTGACACTGGCACATCAAGCGACTGGTCAGATTGGATCTTATTGGATTAACAGCGACAGCTCGTTGACACCCGCAGATGTTTTGGCCGGGCACGCAGACAGCCTGAAGTCACTGCAAGTCGGTAGCCAAAGTTTTGTGGTTGTCTCCGACTCGGCCAACAGCACCATTCGCGCCTATTCAGTAAACCAGAGCACAGGCGCGTTGGGTCAGATCAATGACCAGAATACCATTCAGATGCTGGGTATCAACGCACCGACCTCCATCGAGGTCACGCAGGCCTATGGGCAATCCTGGGTCGTGGTGGCTGGCTCCGTATCCAATTCTCTGAGTGTTATGAGGCTCGATGCCACCGGGCAGCTCATTCCAACCGATCATGCGCTTGATACGTTGCACACTCGGTTCGCCTCGGTACAAGACTTGTCAGTTGTCAAAGTCAACGGACATGTATTTGTGCTGGCCGGAGGCGGGGATGACGGGATCACCTTGTTTTCGTTGACCCCTGACGGGCAATTGATCCACCGGGACAGTATCGCCGACACTCTGGCAAGCGGCTTGCAAAACGTTGAAAGCCTGACTGTGGCTCATATCGGCGAAGAGTTGCAGATTTTCGTGGCATCGCAAGAGGATGCTGGGCTGACGCAACTGAGCGTATCGGTTGCGAATTTGGGCATAGTAACCGAAGGCTATGGACTTGTATCGGGAAGCGCCGGAGATGATCTGCTCAGCGGAGGGCTCCTGGATTCGACACTGATCGGCGGGGGCGGGGATGATATTCTGATCACAGGCACCAGCTCCACAACTATGACCGGCGGGGCAGGGGCGGACATCTTTGTCATCCGGCAAGACAGTGGACGGACCACGATCACGGACTTTCAGGCAGGTCAGGACCAGTTGGACCTGACCAACTATGCCTTCCTTCGATCTCCGGCGCAGTTGAGCTTTACCTCAACATCCCAGGGCGCACAAATCCAGTATCAGGGAGAGGATATTGAGCTTGTATCGGCATCCGGCGGACCCTTGACCAGCACTGACGTCTTCGGGTCCGGATTCACGGGCGCAGACCACATTCCCACAACCCTGAACAGCGGGCCGGACAATAACGCCGCCCCAGGAGTGCTGGGGCATGTCACGATTGACTCGCGGGCACCAAATGACAGCCTGCGCGGAGCCGAGGTTCAGTTCACCCCTGTTGGCGGCAATATGATTGCCGCCCAAGCCAACGCTTTGGGACAGTTCGATCTGGGTCTTCCCGATGGCACATTTGCCGGCCAACTGGATGTTCTCAAATCTTATTCGACAGCAAGCAACGAAATCACCGCACTCGACGCTTTGCAGGTCCTTCGCATGGCAGTTGGTCTTGACCCGACATGGGGACCCGCAGCCCCGGAGAACTGGATTGCGGCGGACATAACCCGAGACGGAACCGTCACTGCGTTGGATGCGCTTGCGGTGCTTCAGGTGGCCGTTGGCCTCCCCACGCCCAATGAGGCGGAGTGGGTCTTTCTGGATGCCAATACGGACCTTTCGGGGATATCCAGATCTGCGGTGAACTACCAGACTGGCGCGCCAGTTACGGTTGTCGATGATGTATTTACCGCTGATATGACATCCATTCTGTTGGGAAATCTGGAGGCGGTTTGAACCAGGACAACCCTATTCACGAAACGCACGATAGAAATAATCCGAAAGCGGTTTGATCAGATAAGACAACGGAGTGCGCTTGTCGGTCTTGATCATGGTTTCAACCGGCATACCGGGCAATAGGGCCTGGCCGTTCAATCTCTCGATCTGACCTTCGTCAGGAACCACTTCGGCGCGATAGAAGGTGAAACCCGTTGCCTCATCGGTGAAGGTGTCGGCCGACACGTTCATGACGCGGCCCTCAAGCTCGGGTGTTTCGCGTTGATTGAACGCGGTGAACCGCAGCGCGACCTCTTGCCCTTGATGCAATTGATCCACATGCACCGCGTCCACACGTGCAGCGACAAGCAGTGGTGTATCCTGCGGCACAATATACATCATGGGCTCGCCCGGCTGAACAACCGACTGAATGGCAAAGACCTGACTGTCATAGACCGATCCGGTGACCGGAGAGCGAATGTCCAAACGTGACAATCTTTCTTTCAGGGACAGCCGACGCTCGGAAAGCTCCGCCACGCGGGCTTCAACCTCTCTCAGCTCGGTAATCGCTTCTTCCCGGCGTGTGGCCTTCAATTCAACAATCTGTATCTCGGTGGATGCGATTTCACCGGCCAACCGAGCAACGGCAGATTCCAGACGTCCAATTTCACCCGTTAAATTTGCCTCTTCGCGCAGTAGGGCGGAAACCCGACTGGCCTGAGTCAACCCCCTTTGCAACAGGTCCTGCTGGTCCTTCAACTCGTCTTGGATCAGCTCTACCTGAGTACGTAAAGATATCAGTTGAGCGTTGGTGCCATCGATTTCATTCTCAATCTGTACCTTTTGCCTGCCCAACTGCTCGATCTGTTGAGTCAGCGTTTCCAGCCGTGCCCCGAACAGGCGTTGTTGGCCGGCCAATAGCTCTGCATCGATAAGCTCAGCATTCTGCAGTTCGTTCAACCGGGCCGACAACTCTGACGCATCGGCCCCGTCCCGCTCTGCCTCAAGCCGGGTTTTTCGGGCCAGCAACTCGAACAATTGCGCTTCGACGATCGTTTTTTCCGAGGCCAAGAACGTGTCATCCAGCCTGAGCAGCAATTCGCCCTGCGTGATCACGTCCCCGTCTCTGACGAAAATCTCACCGACCACGCCACCGTCGGGGTGTTCGACGACCTGACGATTGCTCTGCACTTCGACAACGCCGGGCGAGATGATCGCACCCGAAAGTTCGGTCACAATGCTCCAGACACCCAGTCCCAGAACAAGCACGACCAAAGCCGACAGACCAACCGTCGCCGGGAATGTTATGCTCCAAACGGGTTTTTCAAATTTACCGGCCATCACTCGCCCACCTTGTTCAGGTGCCGTTTGATCAGATTTGCATTCTGCACCATCGTGTTCAGCACTTCATCCCGCGGGCCTGATTTAACGATTTGACCCTTTTCTACAACAGCCAGATCGTCACATTCGGAAATCGCCTGCGGTCTGTGGGTCATAATGATCGCGGATTTTCCCGCCAGTTTAAGGGTTCGAACCGCCGTGTTCAGCGCCATTGTCCCATCGGCGTCCAGGGCCGAATTCGGTTCATCGAGGATCAGCAGAACCGGGTCGCCGTATAGTGCGCGTGCCAGCGCAATCCTTTGCTTTTGACCACCGGACAACTGGCTGTCATTGCCTTCCAAAAACGTGTCATAGCCCTTCTCCAGTCCCAAAATCAGGTCGTGGGCATTCGCCATTTTGGCGGCGGCAACGACGGCATCGGCATCAGGTGTCTCGGACATACGCGCAATATTCTCGGCAACCGTGCCATTAAACAAAGTCACCTGTTGGGGCAGGTATCCTATGTGACTTCCCAAATCGTCCGGGTCGTATTGGTCAAGCGTGGCACCGCCCAATCGGATTTCGCCTGCCGCTGGCGGCCAGAGACCCAGCAGGGCTTTGGCCAGCGTCGTCTTACCGGAGCCGCTTTTCCCAATAACGCCCAGGGCTTTGCCTGGTTGCAACTGGAGCGCTGCGTTGCTTAGGGTGGGAGAGTCCGCGCCTGGGGGGACCACCGTCAGTCCTTTGGCGATCAGTTCTGCCTTGGGTGTCGGAAGCTTGGTGCGTTTCACCTCGGGCGGCGTTTCGTCCAGGAACTTGTTCAGGCTGATCCACGAGGTGCGCGCACGTTCGATCAAGGCCCATTGCCCAACTGCCATTTCCACCGGAGCCAGGGCGCGACCCAACAAAATAGAACCGGCAATCATGGCGCCGGGAGTCATTTCGTTGCGCAGCACCAACCATGCGCCTAGCGCCAGCATCGCGGATTGCAGGAACAGCCGCAGTGACTTGGTCAGCGACGAGAAACTGCCCGTCCAATCATTGGCCGCAATGGTCTGAGACAGCGCCTCGGATCGCTGTTTCAGCCAGCGTTTTGACACATCCGCCTGCATCCCTTGCGAGCGCACGACCTCGGCCGCTTGACGGGCATGTTCCGAAAATCCGTTTGCGCGCGCAGTCGCACGCTGCGCCTCCGCAACTTTCTGACGCGTCAGGGATTGGTTCACTACGGCTATGACGATCAGAATCGCACCGCCTGCAACGGATAACCATCCCAGCAAGGGGTGGAACAGAAAAATCGCGGCCAGAAACACCGGTGTCCATGGAATATCCATTACCGCCAACAAAACCGGCGAAGAGCACAATGTCCGAATGGACTCCAGATCGCGCAAGGCCGTTGCGGGGGCGGATCGAATTTGCGGGATCAAAGCTCGGCGCATCGTGCCCTCAAAAACACGTTCATCCAGCGATGACTGAAATTGTGCCCCGAACCGCGCAACGATCCGCCCGCGCGCATAATCCAGCATAGCCATCAGTGCATATAGCAGCGCGACCAGCAAAAACAGGGCTGACAGGGTTTCGACCGAGCGTGAGGACAAGACCCGATCATAAACCTGAAGCATGAACAGCGGGCCTGTCAGCATCAGCAGGTTTACAAATATGCTGAACAGAAACGCCAGCGCCAGAAATCTGTTGCCCTGCTTGCGCACCTTCTGCAGCTCATGCTGCGGCGACACCGGTGGTCGGTTGATATTGCTCACGCGGTTTTGTCCTCAATCGCTTCCAGGAAGCACCCATCATTATCCAGCCTTCATCCCCGGAAGGCAGGTTTTTTTGCACTATATCTTTGCGCATCACCCTGAACAACGGGCGTGTCAGAATCGTTAAGCGCGATTTGGCCTGTTTCGGGTTCTCAGCATCCTTGTGTCAGCAAGAAGGTGCCAACGCGCACCTTTTGACGCCACGTTAGACGTTCAAGACCTAGATGGCCTGTTGGGAATCTGGCTGATCAGGCCCGAAGCAACTCAAAACCAGGGTCATAGGGTGAAGGCGCGATGACCTGAGCCTCAACTCTCTCGCCGCACATATCCACTGACAAAACCGACCCCTCGCTAGCAAATTCTGGCTGAACAAATGCATAGGCCAGGTTCTTCTCTACCCTGTACCCCCACGCGCCCGAGGTGACTGTCCCCACAACGCTGTTACCGACCATAACTGAAGCTCCGGCATGGGTTGGGGCATGTGTCGCGGAAACATTCAATGTGATCAAGCGTTTGCGTGCCCCTTCCTTTTGGCGCGCAATCAGCGCATCGCGTCCGACGAATGGCCCTTTTTCTGTTTTGACAAACCGCTCCAACCCGGTTTCAAAAGGGTCATACTCTGTAAGCAGATCGGATTTCCAATGCAGAAATCCTTTCTCCATGCGCATCGATTCCACTGCCCGCGCTCCAAATAAACGCATGCCAAACGATTCGCCTGCGGCGCGCAGAGCCAGATAGGTAGCATAGAGCGATGCGTTGGGAACGTGGATCTCATAAGCCAATTCGCCAGAAAAACTGACACTCATGACCGTGGCGGGTGCCTGACCGATGAAGCATGACCGCACCGATAGCCATGGAAAGGCCGCGCTGGACCAATCTGCACGGGAACATGCTGACAAAACCTGCCGCGAACGGGGTCCGGCCAGAACGAGAATCGTCTGATCATTGGTCAGACTTCGGATCTGCACATCTTCGGACGGAGAAAGATGGTGGTGCAGCCAGTCCATATCATGGCTTTCGGCTGCCGCAGCCGAGCCGTACCAAACCCGGGCTGGTCCCCGATCAGATGCCGGCAGATTGGCAATTGTTGCCTCGCCTTTGACCATGCCTTGTTCATTAAGCAGGTATCCCAGCCCCACGCGACCGTCGCGGCGGTTGACAGCCCCGCAAAACACGCGGTCCAGAAAGGTATGCCGATCGCTGCCGGTTATTTCGAAACGGTTGAACCCGTTTACCTCGCACAAACCGACGTTTTCCTGAACATTGCGCACTTCGGCCCCCACAACCTCAAATGTTTCATCAAAATCAAATGTCAGGGAGGGATGAAAATCCGGGGCAGGCTTGATGTAATCGACACGTTCCCATCCATTTACAACGGTGAATTCGGCACCTTCTGCCGCAAGCACCGGGGTAAGAGGTGTGGTCTTGGCCGGTCGTCCGGCGGGTCTGTGCTCGTGAGGAAAGTGAAAGCGAAACTCGTTCTGATAGTCTTCGATGGCCTTCAGCGCTGTCAGCTCTACATTGGCATGTCCGGTGAATCTGCGCGGGTCCAGGCACCAGGTGTCATAACATGCTTCGCCATGAACGATCTGCTGTGCCAACAGCCAGCCATGACCACCCCCTTCGCCGATGCCCGCGCGCAGACCAATAATGCAAAAGGCATTTCGTTTGCCAGGAATCGGTCCGACCAACGGCGCACCGTCGATCGTGTATGTAATCGGTCCGTTCACAACCCGTTTGATCCCGACCTCTGTCAACGCGGGCATGCGTTGAAACGCACCCTCCAAAACACCCATGACGCGGTCGAGGTCGTCCGGGCACAGATCGTTCGAAAAATCGGGGCTGATCCCCTCCATTCCCCATGTTTTGCAGTCCTGCTCGTAAAACCCGACCAAAAGCCCGTTTTTTTCCTGTCGGGAATAGAAATCGGAAATAGGGCAGCGCAACAGGGGCATTCTGTGCGCGGCATCAATAATGGCCTGGATATCTTCGGTTACAAAATACTGATGTTCCATGGACGCAACGGGATGATGCACGCCCATCATCGCTCCGACTTCGTTTACCCGATATCCGCAGGCATTGACGACAAAATCCGCATCTATCGTGCCTTTGTCCGTCTCAATGGTCCACGTGTCATCCTTGTGCTGTGTCAGACCGGTGACCGCAGTGTGCCGATAAACCTCTGCCCCTGCCTTGCGCGCATGATAAGCCAGCGCCTGACACAGCTGCGCCGGATCGATATCGCCATCTTCGCCGTCCCAAAGTCCCCCGACGAGGTTCTCGGTTGAAATCAGCGGATGACGGCGGGCGCATTCCGCGGCATCAATGACCTCGAATTCTACGCCCATGCCTCGGGCCATCGAGGCAAAATGCCGATATCCCTGCATTTGCTCTTGGGTGTTGGCCAGACGAATGCCGCCATCCCCGTGATGGTATCCGACCGGATATTCGGGATCGTCCCGCAACTTCTTGTACAGCTTGATTGAGTGAGATTTCAGCCCAACCATGGTCTGGTTCATGCCGAAATTCGTCACCTGTGCAGCTGAATGCCAAGTTGTGCCCGAAGTCAGTTCATCCCGCTCGATTAACACGACATCCGACCATCCTTCCTGTGTCAGATGGTAAAGCGTAGAACATCCGGCGATGCCGCCTCCGATGACGGCAACCTTGGTGCGTGATTTCATTTCCGTGCCCCTCTCGACATTCGTGCGGCGTATTCAACTGACCTTGGTCAGTTTTGCACGGGCAAGAGAGTCGCGCGACACAATATTTGTCTTTAACTGAACAGACTTGGCAGGTTTTTGCTGCTCGATCCTGTTGACCAGAGCTTGCGCAGCCTTACGCCCCATTTCGCGATGCGGCACATGCACGGTAGTCAGTCCGGGTCGCACGATGCGCGCCAGTTCAATGTCGTCAAACCCGGTAACGGAGGCGTCCTGAGGCACGCGGATGCCCATCTCGTCCGCCTGCCGCACGGCCCCGGCGGCCAAAACGTCATTGCCGCACATCACCGCTGTCGGTGGGGTCTTCGCCGTCATCAAACGCCTGAATGCTTCGGCTCCGGCCTCGATTTCATAAGGCATTTCCAGGATTGCCAAGGCATTGGACGGCAAACCATTCAAGCGCGCGGCGTCCCTGATACCCTCGATCCTAAGGCGTGCCCGATCATTCCCCTTGGTGATCCCCGAAATGACACCAATCCTGGTATGCCCCAGCCGGATCACCCGCTCCGCCAGCGCCTGCATCGCTTTTCTGTTGTCAAATCCGATGGAAGGCACAGGTTCACCCGGTTGGAACGACCAGGCTACAACAACCGGGACTTTTTGACGGTCCAGATAAGCATACAAATCATCGTCACGATCATGCCCGATCAGCAATAGACCGTCGGCCCCACGCGCCACAAGCTTGCGTATCTGCTCCTCCTCGATCGTGGGTTTGTAAGCCGAGGACGATACCAACAAGGTATATCCATGCAGGTAGAGCTCTTCCTGGAACGCCTGCAATCCTCTTGCAAAGATTGCATTTTCCATCGTTGGAATTATTGCGCCAATCGTGAAAGAGCGTTTTGCTGCCATGACGCGAGCTGCGAAATTTGGTGTATATCCCAGCTTGTCCACGGCCTCCAACACGCGTTTGCGTGTGGCCTCAACCACGCGCTCTGGATCGTTCAGACATCGGGAAACCGTGGCAGTGGAAACATCTGCCATACGGGCGACGTCGTTCAGAGTCGGGGCTGATCGGAGATTTGACATTCTTGAATCTGATTATCGTTTTTCTCAATTGTAAGGGCGTTCGGGAGTGATGTGAAGTAATAATGTAAGCGCTTGCATTTACGATGTAAGCGCTTACAAAGAAGATCAGGGCCGATTCTACCGGGAGTCCGAAAAATGTTCCTTGCTGCATCCATCTTTGTATTTGCCATCTATTTTGCGAACGTTGCCATGGGCGCTTTCGCAAACAGCGCATTTCTTGGGGATGTCGGCGAGATGTTGGTTCTGTTCGCGGCGTCGATTCTGTTCGTTGTCGCAATTCTGAAAAAGGAGGCTGATCGCAACGCAGAACGCGAGAGCTGAACTTTGCTTGGGAGGGCAATTGATGAACAACGATAGAAATGAACTTGCGTCAGCAGAGCGCCGCAACTTTCTGAAACTCAGCGCCAGCGGTGCGTTTACCGCGGCATTGGTCGCCGGGGCAGGGGGGGTGTTGTGGTCATCCGAGGCCGCCGCTCAAACTGCCAAGGAAGAGCGCGAGCGTGAACAGGCCGCCGATCACGTGATGACAATCGCGACCGCCTATGTTCTTGGCGCATCGCGCAGCTATCCGATCATGCAGCTGGACCTGAAGGAAAACATTCAGAACGCCACGAACGGCAAGGTTTATGTCAAGCTTGCACCGGGTGGTCAGCTGGGCGCAGGTGGTTCGCTGGTCCAGAAAGTGCAAGGCGGCACCATTCAGGCCGCACAGCATTCGCTGTCGAACTTTGCGCCGTTCGCATCGACCGTTGATCTGATCAACATGCCCTATCTCTGCGGCTCGAACCAGAAATTCACCAACCTTGTGAATTCGGACACCTGGAAAAACGAAGTTCACCCCAAGGTCGAGGCCGCCGGGTTCAAGGCGTTGTTCTATGTGGTTATCGATCCGCGCGTGGTTGCGGTGCGTCAGGGCGGCGACGCGGTCTTAACGCCGGGCGACATGAGCGGCATCAAGTTCCGCGTGCCCGGGTCGAAGATGCTGCAGCAATACTACCGGATGGTTGGCGCGAACCCGACACCCGTCGCCTGGGGTGAGACCCCCTCGGCCATCAAGCAGGGCGTTGCAGATGCGCTGGATCCGTCCGTGGGCGCGCTGTTCGTCTTTGGTTTCAAGGACATCCTCAGCCACGTGACCTTCACGCAGGCGGTGCCGGACAGTCAGGTCTATTCCTGTAATCTGGAATGGTTCAACTCAATGCCCGCTGACGTTCAGGACGGCATCATGTGGGGGTCGGAAATGACCGCGCATCAGAACCTGTCCAAAGTGCCCTCGGCCCGCGCCTATGCCATGGCCGAACTCAACAAGGCAGGCGTGCAATTCCATTCGCTCAATTCTGATCAGTTGGCCGAATGGGAAAGCGCCGGCGGATACCAGAACGCAGACTGGGATCCGTTCAAGACCGAACTGGCCGGATCGATGGACAACTTCGAAAAGCTGGTCGAAGCCGCAGGCACGCAGGGCAAGTATTACGTCCACGACGCATAACAAATAGACGGCGGGCGCTGCAATTGCGCCCGCGATCTTCCTTAGCAGCCGGGCCTGAGGCGGGCCCGCACAAGAAGGCTTTGGCCCGGCTGCTCTTTTGCCGAGGGACAGGATGACGTTTCTTCAAAACATAGACCGCAACGCCGAGCGCTGGCTGCTTCTGGTGTTCTACGTGATGCTGGTCATCACCATGGCCATCGAGGTTCTGCGGCGCGAGATCTTTGCATTCTCGTCGATCTGGGGCGAAGAGATCGTGCGCTATTCCTTTATCTATCTCGCCTGGATCGGGGCGGCGGCAGCGGTCAAGGAACGCGCCCATATCCGCATTGACGTCATCATGCATTACCTCGGGCCGCGCCCCAAGGCGTTGCTGTATATCTTCGGCGATCTGGTGATGTTCGTGGTCGCGGTGATCGCTTTGTACTGGTCCTATGAGGCCGTGCATGTCTCGGCCAAGTTCGGCTCGGTCACGGACGGGCTGCGCGTGTCGAAGGTCTGGTTTCTGATGGCCGTTCCCACCGGTTTTGCGTTGATGATCTGGCGGCTGATCCAATCGCTCATGCGCGATCTGAAATGCCTGCGAGACGGTAAACCCGTCTTCGAAGGCGACAAGCTGTTTGACTGAGGAGAGACCGGATGCTGTGGAATTCCCTCAATCAAACTGTCGAGCTGGGCTGGGACTTTTTCCTGCCCGTGATCCTGTTCGTTGGTCTGATCGCACTGGCCGTGCCCGTCTGGGCCGCCATCGGCACCGCCGCGATTGTGATGCTGGTCATGTCGGGCGATCTGCCGCTGAGCCTTGTGGGCGAAAGCCTGTTCACTGGTATCGACGCCTTTGCCCTGACCGCCGTGCCGCTGTTCATCCTGACCGGAGACGTGCTGGTCCGCACCGGCCTGTCGCGCAAGTTTCTGGACGTGGCCGAGGCGTTGACCTGTTTTGCCAAGGGCGGCTTTGGTTCGGCCACCGTTCTGGTCTGCGGCATGTTCGCGGCCATCTCGGGCTCGGACGCGGCGGGGGCTGCAGCGGTGGGTCGGATGACCATCAATCGTCTGGTCGAAAGCGGCTATCCCCGCCCCTATGCCTGTGCGCTGGTGGCCGCCGGGGCCTGTACTGGCATCCTGATCCCGCCCTCGATTGCCTATATCATCATCGGTCTGGTGCTGGGGATATCTGCCTCGACCCTGTTTCTGGCAGCGCTGATCCCCGGTCTGGCCATTCTGGTCTCAATCCTGGTCACCAACATCATCATGAATCGCCTTTATGCCTATGAGGGCGGCGGCATGATGACGATGGGCGAATGGCTGGCCAATCTGGGCAAAGCGCTGAAATCAGGCTGGTATGCGTTCATCGTGCCCGGCATCATCTTCTACGGCATCTTCTCGGGCCGCCTGACGCCCACCGAGGCCGGCGCGACCGCCGTGGTTGTCACCATCATCATGGGCTTCATCCTGCGCACACTGACGCTGGCCGATTTCCCCTCGATGCTGGTGAGTTCGGCCAAGGTAAACGGGGTGATCCTGCCGATCATCGCCTTTTCCGCCCCGCTGGCCGAGGCGTTGGCGATCATGGGTGTACCGCAAGGTTTCGTGACCGCCGTCACCTCGCTGACGGACGATCCCTATTTGCTGATCCTGCTGATGATCGGCATCCTGATCGCTGCCGGATGCGTCATGGAAACGACGCCGAATATCGTTATTTTGGCCCCCATCCTGAAACCTCTCGCCGACAATATAGGCATGAACGAGATCCAGTTCTGCATCATGATGATCACCGCTTTGGGTGTCGGCTTTATCACGCCTCCGCTGGGCCTGAATCTTTTTGTGGTCTCAGGCATTACCGGCGAGTCCATCCTCAAAATCGCGGCGCGCGCCGTACCTTTTGTTTTGACAATGTTGATTGTGGTCATTCTGATCGCATACGTCCCAGCTGTGTCAACCACGCTGCTTCCCGAAATCTACCGATAGGACCTGCCAACGATGCCTCGTGAATACCTGAAAAAGGCAACGCTTACCCCGCAATCTCATGCGTCCGAGGTTCATGACACGGTCAAGACGATCCTTGCCGATATCGAGGCGGGCGGCGATGCCAAGGCGCTGGAATACGCGGTCAAGTTCGATCGCTACGAAGGCAACGTGCTGATGGCTGCGGACGAAATCGAGGCTGCCTGCGCACGGGTTCCGGAAAAACTCAAGGCCGATATTCGGTTCGCACACGACAATGTGCGCCGGTTTGCCGAAACACAAAAGGCGACGGTGTCTGACGTCGAGATGGAGATCGTTCCCGGATTCGTCGCGGGCCAAAAGGCGATCCCCGTGGATGCGGCAGGGTGCTATGTGCCCGGAGGACGGTATAGCCATATTGCCAGCGCAATCATGACTGTGACCACCGCCAAAGTGGCCGGATGTCGACATATAACCGCCTGTTCTCCGCCGCGACCCGGCGAAGGCGTCGCGCCTGCAATCGTTTATGCCGCGCATATCTGCGGCGCCGACAGCATTCTGGCGATGGGCGGTGTGCAGGGTGTCGCGGCCATGACATACGGTCTGTTCGGACTCCCCCGCGCCAATATCCTTGTAGGACCGGGTAATCAGTTCGTGGCTGAAGCCAAGCGAATTCTTTATGGTAAAGTCGGGATCGACATGATCGCCGGACCGACTGACAGCCTGATTCTGGCGGACGGAACATCAGACGCGCACGTAGTTGCCACGGATTTGGTCAGCCAGGCCGAACATGGATACAACTCACCCGTCTGGCTGGTGACGGATGACCGGGGTTTGGCAGAAAAGGTCATGGCGTTGGTTCCAACTCTTATTGCTGATTTACCTGAGTTGAACCGGGAAAACGCCGCAGCTGCATGGCGTGATTATGCCGAGGTTATTATTTGTTCGGATCGCGAAGAGATGGCGAAATGCTCGGACGAA
Organism: Ruegeria sp. AL1; assembly: GCF_056540905.1. NCBI lineage: Bacteria > Pseudomonadati > Pseudomonadota > Alphaproteobacteria > Rhodobacterales > Roseobacteraceae > Ruegeria > Ruegeria sp. AL1. The sequence continues at coordinate 95,093 of NZ_JBQFXP010000006.1, read as the reverse complement.
TACGCGCCGGAACATTTGACGGTGCAGGCCGAAGACCTCGACTGGTGGCTGAATCGCTTGACCTGTTACGGATCCCTGTTTCTGGGCGAGGAAACAACCGTTTCATATGGGGATAAGGCAACGGGTACGAACCATGTTCTGCCCACATCAGGCGCAGCCAGCTATACCGGTGGTCTGAGTGTCCACAAATATATGAAAATCGTTACCTGGCAGCGCGCCACGCGCGAGGGATCAAAATCCATTGCCGTCGCAACGGCCCGAATTTCCCGGCTTGAGGGGATGGAAGGGCACGCCCGTGCAGCAGATGTTCGGCTGGCTAAGTATTTTCCGGATGAACAGTTCGACCTGACTGCAGATGGCTGATCCACGCGCGCTTTTCGACCTGGAAGGTCGCGTTGCATGTGTCACCGGGGCCAGTTCGGGCCTGGGACGGCAGGCGGCCAAAGTGCTGGCAGGTGCTGGTGCGCAGGTTGTCGGTGTCGCAAGGCGGGCCGAGGCGCTGGATACGTTGTGCGAAGAGATTGGACAGAATTGCGCCTCCGTGGTCGGGGATGTGGCTGAACGCTCAGCGATTGGCGCACTGACGGCGGCCATTTCAAACAGGTTCGGCCCGCCGGACATCGTGGTTCACGCCGCCGGAATTAACACCCGCCAACCCGCCGATGAAGTGACTTCGGACGGGTGGGACGCAACGCTTGCCCTGAATCTCAGCGCGCCGTTTTTCCTGAGTCAGGCAATGGTCCCGGCGATGAAGGAACGTGGGTGGGGGCGCATTGTGAACTTTGCTTCCTTGCAGACGACCAGAGCCTTTCCCGCTGGCATCGCTTATGGCGCGTCAAAGGCCGGGATCGGCCAACTGACCCGGGCCATGGCCGAGGCCTGGTCGCCGTTCGGCATTACAGCCAATGCGATCGGGCCCGGTTTCTTTCCCACCGAACTCACGCAATCGGTGTTTGATGATCCTGAACGGGCGCAGCGCAACGCCGCTCAGACTTGCCTGCAACGCAATGGGCGGATGGAGGATATCGACGGTCCAATCCTGTTTTTGTGTTCGAAAGCATCGGATTATGTAACTGGTCAGGTCCTGATGGTGGACGGAGGGTTTACAGCGAAATGAAAGCACTTGTGTATGAGGGTGTCGAACAATTGTCCTTTCAGAATGTGCCGGACGCAAACCCAGCCGAAGGCGAGCATCTGATACGGATTGAGGCTGTGGGCATTTGCGGATCAGACATGCACGCTTATCTCGGGCACGACGCGCGGCGACCCGCCCCCTTGATCCTTGGGCATGAGGCCGCCGGGATCATCCAAGGTGGGCCAAAGGACGGAACACGGGTGACGATCAACCCACTGGTGGCTTGTGGAACTTGCGATGCATGCCGGACGGGCCGCGAAAACCTGTGTGCGCATAGGCAGATAATTTCAATGCCACCGCGGGAAGGGGCTTTTGCCCAATACGTTTCCATGCCCTACAGCAATCTGGTCGAAGTGCCGGATCATGTCCCGTTGTCCAAAGCCGCTTTGGCCGAACCCTTGGCTGTCAGCTGGCATGCCGCACGTCTTGGGCTGACGGCGCTGCACCCTGAGGCTCGGTCCAATGCCCTGATTATAGGCGGCGGTGCTATTGGCTTGGCTGCTGCCTTGGCTCTGAAGGCGATGGGCGTCAGGGAGGTAACGATCACCGAGCCGAATTCTGCACGACGGAACTATCTGAACACGCAATGCGGCTGCCGCGCTTTGGAAACGTCCCATGAAACCTACCCGTTGGTGGTTGATGCCGTCGGATTTGCCGCCACCCGAGTCACTGCATCAGCCAGCGCTGAACCCGGCGGTGTCATTGTACATATCGGACTGGGGGAAGATACCGGCGGGCTGGATGTACGACGCATGACCCTGCAAGAGATCACGTTTATCGGCACATACACCTACACTGCGCAGGATTTCCGCGACACCGCACAGGCCATATTCGAAGGCAGGCTGGGACCACTGGACTGGATACAGCAACGCCCTTTGTCTGAAGGGGCGGAAGCGTTCCGTGCAATCCGTGCTGGCGAAGTGGCCGCGCCCAAGATTATCCTGAAGCCCTGGGAATAAGCCCGCCCAAAATGGAGATGACCATGTATCAGAAGATTCTTGTCCCAATGGCTCTGGACCACGGCATATCGCAACACACACTGAAAGTGGCCCGGGCACTTTCCGGGGACGGAGCCGAGATTGTGGCCTTGCATGTTTATGAAATGCCGCAAGGGTCGGTGAATGCCTATCTCGACAAGGACCTGGTGTCCGAAGGATTTCGTGCCGCCACGGCTTTGCTGAATGAAAAACTATCTGGCATCGGTGGGGTCAAAGCGGAAATCGTGAAAGGCCACACCGCGCGCACGATCATCGATTTTGCCAACGAGCAGGATTTCGACTGCATTGTCATCGGTTCGCATAAGCCGGGCCTCAGCGACTATTTTCTGGGATCAACTGCATCCCGGGTTGTACGTCACGCGCATTGCGCCGTGCATGTGCACCGCAGGCCTTAACCCGTAAATCGCGCCCTTTGCGCCTCAGACAGGACTTTCAGACCGGAAATGAACATAGACAAGAAGATCACTGACGATCTGGTTGCAAACGATGTCTCGTTTGTGACCACCGTTCCGTGCAAGCAATTGGCGGGTGTTATCGCAGAAATCGATGCGCGCGACGGTGTTTTTCATATCCCATCCAACAAGGAAGATGAAGGCATGGGCCTGTGCGCCGGGGCATGGATGGGGGGAAAGCGCCCCGCAATCATTATGCAGAACACAGCGATTGGCGTGACGATCAATACGCTGGCCACTTTGATCCAATATTACCGGATGCCGCTGCCAATGCTGATTTCCTATCGCGGTGAACTGCGTGAACCTATCGCGTGTCAGGTGGAAATGGCCGTACATACCAAAGCGCTGTTGGCACAGTTGAACATCCCCACCTACCACTTCCATCACCAGCAGGATGTCGAGGAACTGGACGCGATCCTGAAATACACCTTCATGTGCAACAAGCCGGTCGCCATCCTGACCGACGCCAATTTCTGGGGAGGCTATGGCGACCAATGATCCGTTCCGAGATTCTGAAAGAAATCGCCCCGATCCTGCGTGACCAGTTGGTTGTCTGCAATATCGGCATTCCCAGTCAGGAACTACACGCGATCGACGACCAACCCAGCAATTTCTACATGCTGGGCACGATGGGGCTGGCCTCAAGCATCGGTCTGGGGTTGGCGCTGTCGCAGCCCAAACCGGTGATCGTAATCGATGGGGACGGCTCGGTGCTGACCAATCTGGGTACTCTGCCGACCATCGCCAACAACGTGGCCGACAACTACATCCTGCTGATCGTGGACAATGGCTCCTATGGCTCGACCGGCGATCAGCCCACCTATGCCGGGCAAAAGACCTCTCTGACCAAAATGGCCGAAGCCGCGGGTTGTGAGCGTGTGATCGAGTGTCGGGCCGAAGAGACCGGACGGGTTTTGCAAGACGCGCTGGACGCCAAGCAGATGACAATCATCGTCAGCAAATGTGAAAGCGGAAATGCCAAGATGCCGCCGATCACAATGGATCCGGTGGTGATACGCGACCGTTTCATGAAGGCCGTTAAGGCTTAATGCCAGCCAGCGCCATCCACAGCGCCGAAGACGCCCGCCGCCTGGCCCGGCGGCGTCTGCCATGGATGGTGTTTGACTATATCGACGGGGCTGCGGGGGCAGAGATCGGAGCCGCTCGAAACCGTGCCGCACTGGATGCGACATGCCTGCGTCCGCGCATTCTGCGCGATGTCAGTCAAAGGTCCTTGGCAAGCGCCGTTCTTGGCAAACCTGCGCAGCGTCCGTTTGGGATCGCACCCATGGGAATGTGCAATCTGTCTGCGCCCGGCGCCGACCTCATGCTGGCAAGACTTGCCGCGCGATATGGTATTCCGTTGGGCGTCTCGACGGTCGCGTCCACATCGATGGAAAAGATCATTGAGGTCGCACAAGGCAATGCCTGGTTTCAGCTGTATTTCAGCGGCGACGGGTCCGGGACGTTCAAACTGGTCGATCGCGCGAAAGCCGCCGGCTACGATACGCTTGTCATGACCGTTGATGTGCCCGAGGTCGGGCGGCGACCGCGAGAGTTGCGCCACGGATTCCGTATGCCTTTTCGTATGGGCCCCCGTCAGTTTCTGGATTTCGCCCTGCATCCGCGCTGGTCGGTTTCGACTTTATTAAATGGCAAACCGCAAATGGCGAATTTCCAGAAGGACGGTTATGAATTTGACCGAACTGAAAGCCGCGCCAAAGCCACGTGGGACACGCTGGCCCGGTTGCGGGATCAATGGCCTGGCCATTTGGTGGTCAAAGGCGTTCTGGATGCCGAAGACGCAATCGCCCTGAAACAGGCCGGAGTTGATGCCATTCAGGTCTCAAGTCACGGCTCTCGGCAACTGGACAGCGCCCCGGCCCCATATCTGATGTTGCCGGAAATCCGCGAGGCTGTTGGTCCTGATTTCCCCCTGTTTTTTGACAGCGGCCTGAGGTCGGGCGAAGACATCGTCAAAGTGTTGATGGCCGGCGCGGATTTCGCCTTTTTCGGTCGTATTCTGCAGTTTGCGATAGCCGCGGAAGGCGAGCGTGGTCTTGAACAGCTTTGGTCGGTTCTCAGTGATGAGATCGAAATCGCGATGGCCCAGATGGGTGTCACATCCATTGAAGAACTCAAGTGCGTTACCCGCCAGCCAGAGCTCTGATCATTCGCACATGGCGTTCATAAATCTGCGTCGGGTTGCGGACAGGTGTCGGTGCATTGCAGCGCGGGCCTTTCGTTTGTCCCGTTTCAGGATGTTGTCGATAATGACCAGATGATCCGTTATCGCCTTGTGATGGTGATCTGTCTGATCCTCCAATGGCCAAAGGTAGTGGTAATTGAAGATCATTGCGATGGCGTCCTGAAACCCGACAATCAACCCGTTTCCCGCCTTTTCATTGAGAAACCGGTGAAATTTCGCATCCAGAGAGGGAAAGTCCACCCCTGAGAAATCTGCATACGTCGAAAGCTCCCGATGTTCCTGCTGCAGACGTAGCAACCCGCCCCAAAACGGATCTCCTTCGGGAATACAGCACACTTTCTCAATCGCGCGGCTTTCGAACAGTTCGCGAACTTCGTGAAGCTCCAGCGCATAGGTTTTGCTGACCCCCTCAAGAACCCATCGACGCTGGTGATCCTTACGCACAAATCCGAACCGGCTGAGGCTGATCAAAAATTCCCGAACAGTCTGTACCGACACATCCAGTTGACGGGCCAGTTGCCCTTCGCTGAGATATGATCCGGGGGACAGTTCCTGATCCCTGATCTTACGCATGAAAGCGACCTCCAGCGCATCGCGCACCTCCATCGTCTCAGATCCCGGGAAATAATCTGACTGTGACGGCTGGCGCAGCTTTTCGTAGGACTGACCTTTGAGAGCCACAATGTCTTGCGCCTCCAACCGGGTCAGTATGGATCGAACGGTGGTTCGGCTGACGCCAAGTTCGCGAGCCAGCATCGATTTGTTTTCGATCGAAGCCTCGGCCACCAGCCTGTCCAGCATTGTGTTATATGTGTTTTTGAAAACGCGATCCGGGCGCGGCATCCAAGCGGTCCTGACTGTTCAATAACGTGGTTTTAACCCAGTTAAAGACATTTGAGAACAGCGTCTCGGTCCCATAATATCTGGCGACCACTTCTTTGATCGTCTGCTGAGGCTGAACCGACAAAAGTGCTCAGCTGGACATACCAAGCTATTAGACAGGACAGTTCTAATGACCCATTCCCGCTACGTGCCCAATGCGGCGCGGTATCAGAACATGACCTATAATTCCTGCGGAAACAGCGGGTTGAAACTGCCCGCGATTTCGCTGGGTCTTTGGCACAACTTCGGGGATGACAAACCCCACAGCCTGAAACAAGACCTGTGCCGTACGGCGTTTGACCTTGGGATCACGCATTTCGATCTGGCCAATAATTATGGTCCCCCGCCGGGCAGCGCCGAAGAGGCTTTTGGTCAGATTCTGAAAACAGACTTTGCGGCCCATCGCGACGAATTGGTTATCTCGTCCAAGGCCGGGTACGAAATGTGGCCCGGGCCTTATGGCGAGTGGGGCAGCCGGAAGTACCTGATTGCATCCTGTGATCAAAGCCTCAAACGTATGGGATTGGATTATGTCGACATCTTCTATTCGCACCGGCACGATCCCAACACGCCCTTGGAAGAGACCATGGGCGCATTGGATCAGATCGTCCGTTCGGGCAAAGCGCTGTATGTGGGCATCTCTTCCTACAACTCGCAGCGCACGCGCGAGGCGGCGGCGATCCTGAAAGAGTTGGGCACGCCCTGCATTATCCACCAGCCCAGCTATAATATCATCAATCGATGGGTTGAAACGGATGGCCTGAAAGACACGCTGGCCGAGCTGGGCATTGGATCGATTGCCTTTACACCGCTGGCTCAGGGCATGTTGACCAGCAAATATCTGAACGGCATCCCCGGCGACAGCCGAGCACGTGGGGAAAAATCACTGAATCCCAATCTGCTGTCCGAAGAAACAATCGCGAACCTGAAAAACCTGAATTCGATTGCACAACGGCGCGGGCAAACGCTGGCACAGATGGCGATTGCCTGGGTTCTGAGGGACGGAGGAATTACCAGCGCGTTGATCGGCGCCTCAAGACCAGAGCAGATCACCGATTGCGTTGGCGCACTTGGCAATACACAGTTCACCGAACAAGAACTGGCCGAGATTGATCTCTATTCGGCCAATGGTGACGTAAATCTCTGGACGCAATCGTCTGAGTCCTAAGTAGCCCGATGTCAGAAAGGAATTCTCATGTCTAAACCCGTTATAGGCTTCATTGGCGTTGGTTTGATGGGCCATGGCATGGCCAAGAATATCGTGGAAAAAGGGTATCCTCTGGTCGTCATGGCCCACAGAAACCGCCAGCCCGTAGACGATCTGTTGCGACGGGGCGCGACCGAGGTGGGAACGGCGTCGGAGATGGCGCAGCAGTGTGACATTATCCACCTATGCGTTTCCGGAAGCCCGCAGGTCGAGGAGTTGATACGCGGACCGCAGGGCATCCTGGCATCGGGGAAGAAAGGGCTCATTGTCGTCGATTGTTCGACCTCTGATCCTGTCTCGACGCAACAGTTGGTCGAAGAGTTGCGTCAGGCCGGAATGGATCTGGCCGACGCACCACTGGCACGTACCCCGAAAGAGGCCGAAGCCGGAACGCTGGACGCGATGGTCGGTGCCGCGCCCGGGACTTTTGAGCGGATCAAGCCGGTGATAGACTGTTGGGCTGGTCTGGTCGTGCATCTGGGTGACGTCGGGCTGGGGCATAAGGTCAAGCTGATCAACAACTTCCTCGCCATGGGTTACGCGGCGATGTATTCCGAGGCGCTGGCGATTGCGCGCAAGTCCGGGCTGAGCGTCGAGCAAGTGGATTCGATCATCCGCCCCGGCCGTCTGTCCAACGGGTTCTATGAGACCTTCATGAAATGGACGCTTGAGAAGGATGAGAACGCCCACAGGTTCACCATTACCAACGCGCACAAGGACATGCGGTATCTGGCCAATCTCGCCAACAGCGTGGGGGCGGTTGCACCCATGCAGGCAGACATCAAGAACATCTTTGCGGCCATGGATGCTGCAGGGCAGGGAGATCGCTATGTCCCGATGCTTGCGGATTTCGTGGCCCAGGTGAATGGGTTGACCGACGAGGAACGTTAATCCCGGCGTTTCAGGCCCCGGCTGAGTTTACGAAGATGGAATAGACGGATGTCGACGCGGTGATGAACAATACATTGCCGCGAGCACCGCCAAATGTCAGGTTCGAAACGGTCTCGGGCGTCCGGATTTTGCCCAAAAGCTCTCCGCTAGGTGAAAACACATGAACGCCATCCGCCGCCGAGCACCAGATATTGTCATGTCGATCAACCCTCAATCCGTCGGGCAACCCGTTGTCGATCTCTGCAAACTCTTGCCCGCCCGCCAAAGTTCCATCTGATGAGACGTCATACACGCGCAAGATGGACGGGACCGAGGGGTCATGGCTACTGCCGGACTCAGCAATATAGAGGCGGGTCTCGTCTTTGGAAAATGCAAGCCCATTGGGTTGGGTGAAATCCTTGGCGACCACCTGTATCGCCAAGTCGTCAGGGTCAACACGGTAGACAAAACTACCATCTTGTTCGGGTGTTGCCTTATAACCTTCAAGGTCTGATAGAATTCCATAGGTCGGGTCCGAGAACCAGATTGATCCGTCCGAGCGTACAACAACGTCGTTTGGTGAATTCAACCGCCTGCCATCATGGCTGTCAGCAATGACTGTCCGGCTGCCGTCATGTTCAGTGCGCACCAACGACCGGCTGCCATGGTGACAGGTCAGCAACCGCCCATTCGGATCGCGCGTATTGCCATTGGCGTATTCGGAATGTTGCCGGTACACGCTGACACCACCATCCTCGGTCCAGCGATATATTCGCGCGTTCGGAATGTCCGAGAACATGAGAAGCGCATGCGCTGGAAACCACACGGGGCCCTCGGTCCAGATGTGGCCTTTCGAAATCCGTGAAAGCCCGACATTTGTATGGATCAGGTCGCGAAACTCGGGACGAATGATGTCATAAGGTTTCATATGTCATATCCTTTGCGACTGGCCAGTGCGACGACAGCGACGATGATCAGGCCGGTCAGGATCAGGCGGATGCCTGCGCCCAGACCGTAAGAGTTCAGCATCGAAACGATCAGGAACATGAACAAGGCCGCGCCCCATATCCCCGGTACGTTCGAATTGCCCCCTCCGATCGACGAGCCTCCGATCACCACAACCGCAATCGACATCAGCATGTATTCCGTACCCATGTTCAGGTTGGCTCCGCCGGAAAAACTGGCCAGTAGAAAACCCGCCAGTGCCGCGCAGACGGCCGAATTCACATAGACGCCAAACCTCACTGCGTTCACCGGAACGCCACTCAGCCGGGCAGCACGCAAGTTCTGGCCAATGGCAGAGATCCAGCGCCCGGCAATCGCTCGCTCCAGCAGAAGCCATGCGCCGACCGCCAGCACGATCCCCACAACCGCGACATTGGGAATGCCCAGTGCACCGCCGGTTGCGAAATCGGCCAAAGGTTCAGGCGGTTTGATCCGAAGCCCTCGGTTCGACCAGATCGCAAGGGACTGATACAGAAATGATGCCGAAAGCGTGGCGATGATCGGAGGAATGCGCAGCAAGAGGATCAGTGCGAAGTTAACCAATCCGCACCCGACACCCACGCCGATCGCCACCAGCAAGCCCGGCAATATCAATGCCGTTTCGCTGTCCATGAATTTCAGCGACAACGTGGCGGCCAGCGTCATGGAAGCTGGAATGGACAAATCCACGTTCCCCGGCCCCAGCGTGATCACCAGCATCTGACCAATCCCGACAATGGCCGAGAATGACGCGAAAGTCAGCGCAGCATAGAACAATGACCCGGCGCCGGACCCGGCGATAAGGCTGGTGGCCCCAAATGTCACCGCAGCCGCCAGAAAAGCCCAGATCCAAGGCTTGCCCAACAAAAGACGCACAGGATTCAGCTGACCTTCGGTCGCAGAGGTGTTCCCGGTCATGTTGTGGCCCCCTTGCGGACAAAGATAAGCCGGACGGCAAGAACAAGGATCAGGATCGCCCCTTGCGCGCCGATCTGCCAATCCGGCGACAAGCGCAGGAACGACAAGAAGCTGGCGGCCAGTGTCAAAGTCAGTGCGCCGACGACTGCCCCAAAGGGCGATATTCGCCCGCCGACAAATTCACCACCACCCAGGATGACGCCAGCGATGGACAGAAGCGTGTAGCGCAGCGCGATATTCGCGTCTGCAGCCGTTGTCAGCCCGACCAGAGACATCCCGGCAAGAACTCCGAACAACCCTGCCAGCCCATAGGCCGAGGCGCGCAGTTTAATGACCGACCAGCCCGCACGCTCCATCGCGCGTTCATTACCGCCAACGCCCTGCAGAATTACACCGACCCATGACCGCTTGATCAACATGTGCACCACGACCGCAATGACCAAAGGCGCAATAACAGCGATAGGTACCAATGGAGTTTTGAGGCTCATCAGTGATTTCAGCCATTCCGGCGACGCGCCACCCGGTGAAGGCAGAATCAGTACCGCCAAACCACCCCAGACAAAGGACATGCCCAGAGTCACTACAATGGCAGGCAGGCCGCGCAGCTGGATCAAAGCCCCCAGCGCCGCATAGGCAAGGATGGAGGCGGCCAGAATGGCATACCCAAGAAATGGCGTGTCATGCACAAAGGTGGCGGTCACACAGGCGCAGAAACTGACAAAGGTCCCAATCGACAGGTCAATGTCGTTAACCATGATAATCATCATCTGGGCAATCGTGGCCAAAGCGACCGGAATAGCCAGGTTAAACAACAGGTTCAGGCCAAAATAGCTCATGGCCCGGGGCTGCAGATAAAATACCGCCCCCAACAACACAGCCAGCGACAGGACAGGTAAAAGCAGGCGCAGTCGATCACTGGTCAAAGCGCGGTCTCCTGCATCTCGAACGAGGCCTTCAGGATGTTTTCCTCGGATATCTCCGTGCCCACAAGTTCGGCAGCAATTTCGCCCGCGCGAAAAACAAACACGCGGTCGCATTCGAGGATTTCATCGGTTTCGGTGGAATACCACAAGAAGCTGCGCCCCTTGGCGGCTTCGTCCTGGATCATCTGATAGACTTCTTTCTTTGTTCCGACATCGACACCCCGCATCGGGTCATCCATGACGACAAGTGGCGCACTGGATGCCAATGCGCGGGCGAACAGAACCTTCTGTTGGTTTCCACCGGACAAGGACAGGATCGGGTTAAGCAGGTTGTCGGTGCGAATTCCAATGCGCTCTTTCCAGCTTTGGACCAGACCGCTTTCCCGATTTCGGTCCACCATCACGCGGGTGCTGAACTCGGGCAGGGTGGACAGAGACAGGTTGCGCAGGATCGACCACAGCGGCATGACGCCGTCGCGGGCACGGTCGCCTGCCACAAACACCACCTCGGGCTTGGCCGAGGATTTCCAAACCGATGCGTGGTCGAAAAATATCTGGGCCAAAGCCTCGGCCTGACCATGACCGGCCAGACCGGCCAAACCGACGACTTCGCCTTGTCGCGCATTCAGCCCATTGGCGGCCCGGACCACTTCCGGCCCTAGCTCGCGTTGCGCTTTTGTTGTGCTATCCGCCTCATCATCAGGGGCCACATGACCCATCGCGTCGACGATGCTTGAACGTGTGAAGGCTTCGGCGGGCTGGTCATCCACGATCTGCCCGTCCTTCATAATGACAATACGGGTGGAGACCTCGAAAATCTCTCCCATCATGTGCGAGATGAACAGAACGGCTCCACCAGCCGCGCAAAAGCGTTTGATGTAATCCAAAAGCTGCTGCGCAATTGCGGCATCCAGCGAAGATGTGGGTTCATCCAGAATGACAAGGCGGGGTTCGTTGTCACGGTCGGCAAATGCGATAGCGATCTCGACCATCTGACGTTCCGCAATAGTCAGGTCGCCAACCGTGGCGTGGGGACGGATTCCATGACCCGGAAAAACCAGATCCATAGCATTCTGCATCTTTTGTTGCGCCACCCGCCGCCAGTTCTTACGCGGCATGGACCGAAACGGAATGCGCAGGTTTTCCAGGACTGTTAGGTTCGGACATAGTGACAATTCCTGGAACACACTTCGTATGCCCGAAGATTGCGCATTCTGACTGTTTGTCTGATTTGCGTCGCTCGTGCGGTAGGCAACAGAACCCTGAGTCGGGCTCAGGCGTCCATTGATGACATTGGCGAGGGTCGATTTCCCAGCGCCGTTATGGCCCACCAATCCCACACATTCGCCCGACCCAATTGCCATAGAGGCCGCGCGCAGCGCATGAACCGGCCCAAAGGACATGTGGGCCGCGTTCAGCGTGACAACCGGCGCATCAGATGCGCCGGGTATCGATTGAGTGTCTTTCATCAGATCACTTGGCTGACGCGATCACGTTTTTGGCCTCGTCCAATGTATATTCGACATTGGCGACCGAACCTTTGGGCGTGGTCTGCAGCGAGTCCTCAAGATCGCCCTGAGTGATCGTCAGGAACGGGACAGTCAGATCTTTTGGCACCTCATTGCCGTCCAGCACCTGCTGTGCGACCCAGAAGGCCAGCGTGCTGACGCCCGGCGCAATTGAAAGCGAGGTCGTCTCATACCCGTTTTCCGCCTTTTGTTCGGACCACCACTGCAGTTCGTCCTGACGGTTGCCCATGACAATTGTCGGCATGTCCCGGTCGGTCGCACCAATCGCCTGAGCCGCACCATAGCCGTCACCGCCCTGGGTCACGACGCCGACGATCTCGGGCAGGCTGGGCAGAATACCGGCAACGGCTTTTTGTGCCACGTCCTGTGCCCAGTCGCCGTGGACCGACCCCACGATTTCAAAGTTGGAGTTCTTGACCTCATCATGGATACCAGCGCTGATCTCGTCGTCCACAAAGACGCCCGCCAGACCGCGGATTTCCAGCAGGTTGCCGCCGTCAGGATAGCGTTCGGCCAGATATTTCACCTGCTCGCGGCCCATCTGCTGAAAGTCTACAGCGATACGCCAGGCGCACGGTTCCTGCACGATACCATCGAACGACACGACGGTGATGCCTGCGTCACAGGCCGCCTTGACTGCACCGTTGATGGCGGTGGGCGAGGCTGCGTTGATGACAATTGCATCATAGCCTTGAAGGATCATGTTCTGAATTTGAGCGGCCTGTTCGGTCGCCTGGTTTTCCGAGGTGGTGAACGCGTCAGCTGCGGCAACGGTTCCGTCGGCGACTGCCGCCTCACCAACTTTTTGCCAGCTTTCCAGCATCGCCTGACGCCACGAGTTGCCGGCATAGTTATTCGACAATGCAATGCGTTTGTCGGACGTATCCGCCCCGGCGCCAGTTGCAGCAAGCACAGTGATCCCGGCCGCCGCGCCGAGCATGATAGCCTTGAGTTTCATACTTTCCTCCCTGAGCGGCTGAACTGCCGCACATCTTTTGCCCGCTCTGCAGAGCCGACGCCGCAAGGATTCCGCGCAACACCCAAAAGCGTAAGAGTAGGATGCGCGCAAAGCATGCGGGTTCCCGCAAATCTACTGCGGCGATCCGCATGACAGGGCCGGGCATCAGTCCTATACTCAGTCTCGCCGGTCGTCGCGGACCGGTCAGGAGAAGACACAAATGGCCGATCTTGCCTATTACTTGCGGATTTCCAATCATCTGGCGGGCAATCTGGATATCAAATCCGCGCTGCGCTCGGTCAAATCCGAAATCGACCGGATATTGCAGATCGACCATCTTGATGTCTGTCTGATCGACGAAGAGGGGCAGTGGAACACAAGCTACGAAGTGGGCCTTCGCACCAGCTGGAGTCGCACCCGCGCTCCTGTCGAGGTCTCGCCCGTCAGGGATATTCTGTTGGGCCGTTGCGACAGTCTGTTGACCGGGAACGCGTTGGAAGATCCGCGGTATGTCTTTGACGGGGCCGATTGCGAACCCATCATCAAACATCAGATGCGCAGCCGTGTGAATGTTGCGATGAAAGTGCTGGGCCGCACCATCGGCGCGCTGAACTGTTCATCGCAAAAACGCGACTTTTACGATGAACACGCCGTGGAACAGGTCCGCAATATTGCAGACATTCTTGCCCCTTATTTCTATGCGCTTCGGGCCAACGAGCAGGCCAAGCGCGAAGCGATCATGCGGGCCGAGGTGCAGGCACGCGAGGAAGGATTGCGGCTGGGTGCACTCAGCCTGACGGACGCGCTGGAGTTGGAGCGACAGCGCATCGGGATGGATCTGCATGACCAAACTCTTGCCGACATGACCCGGATCGGCCGCGAACTGGAACGCTGCAAGTCCCGCAAGGATATCGAGGCGCTGCGTGAAAGCATGCAAAGCTGTATTCAGGGATTGCGAGAGATCATTGACACGTCGATCCCCTCACTGTTGGAGCTGTTCGGCTTTCAACATGCGGTCCGGACACATCTTGAACGTGCCGTGGGCGCCGATCAGAACATTGACATAGATGTGCGCGACCTGTCGGACGGCATGATCGACGACCTCCCGCAAACCAAGCGCATTGCCATGTTTCGCATCGCCCAGGAGGCGATCAACAACGCGGTCCGGCATGCGCACGCACAAAACATTCGCGTCGAGATTGAGTGCCGCGATGGGCTGCATCTTCGGATCAGGGATGACGGAGCCAGCGCCGCCGCCATTCAATCGACCAAAGCGTCGGGCGGTCTGACAAATATGCGGACCCGCGCCCGGCTGATCGCTGCGCATTTCGAAATTCACTATGCACAAGGCACCGAAATCAGCGTGCGCCTTCCTGCTTCCGAATGTCCACGCAAAGAGGTGATGGCATGAAGGTTCTTCTGGTCGAAGATGACACGATGCATGCCAGCTACCTAAAAGAGCTGGTCAGCGAGGCGCTGCCCGAAGCGACTGAAATCACCCTCGCCACTAACGGGCGGGACGGAGAAGTCAAAGCGCGTCAAAGCCGGGTCGAAGCCATCGTGATGGACCTGCGCATGAAAGAACGTAACGGGATCGAAGCTGCCCGCACGATATGGTCGGAACGGCCCGACACCCGTATTCTGTTCTGGTCCAACTATTCGGACGAGGCATACCTGCGAGGCATTGCCCGGATCGTCCCGAAAGAAGCCGCTTACGGATACGTCCTCAAGACCGCCAGCCCGTCGCGTATGCATCTGGCGCTGCGCGCGGTCTTGCTCGAAGCGCAGATCATGGTCGATCGCGAGATTCACCAGATCCAGCGGGATCAAAGCCGCTCGGGCGAGGCCCTGACAGAGGTCGAGCTTGCCATCCTGACCGATCTGGCCCTTGGGCTGCCCGACAAGGCGATTGCCACACGACGCAAACTGGCCTTGCGCACAATACAAAACCGCTTGTTGTCCATTTACGAAAAGCTGGATGTCAGTGATTTGTCTCTCGATATCGGTGACGTCACGATCAACAAGCGCGTTCGGGCCGTCACCAAGGCGATGACCACGCAAATATTGAACAATGAGTCCATCGCTGCCGCGGAAAAAGACCTGGCCGAGTGGGTTCTGCGGGCCACCGTCGACCTGCGCTGATCATAGTTTCCCGCGAAATGAGACTCTGTCGGCGCGGCGATTCAAACCTTTCTGAGTATTAATTGGTCGGGCCTCAATGTCCGAAGGCAGCCGAATAGATGCCAAAACCGCCAACAAGGATCAGGCTAATCGCCCAGACAACATCAAGGTTGAACCAGCTTTTCGAGATGAAGGTAAGTCCTAACCAATAGTACACGGCTACCGCAATTATCACTCCGGCGGCGGTCATCGCCAGCGTGTGGACAATAGCGACTGAAAGCGCGGTCAGGACATCATTGCCCATAAGAACCTGCACCGCAGCATGCCCGGTGTCGGCAACGCTCCCGGGTTCCAGCAGGCCGCAGATGCCCAAATATATGGGAACCAGCATCAACCCGGCCCCATGCGCCATCGCTGCCAGAAACGACCACAGCACCAGGCGGGCCGGGTGGATCCGGGATAGTATCTTTGGATGTTTGCGGTTGATCAGAAGATAGACGCCCATCGCAACCACGATCACACCGGCCCCAATTCTGATCTCGGCTTCGCGTTCGACCAGAATGATCATCAGCGAAAAGGGCAGCAAAATCCCGATCATCGCCAGAAAATGACCCAGCGCAAGCATCGCCAGAGCTTTGGCCATGGCGGACGGCCTGCGCTCCATCAATGCAGAAGACACGGCGAGCGGCCACCCCATTCCCGGGTTGATGCCATGATAGAACCCCGAAAAAATGACGGCCCACCACAGGGCCGTCAATGACAGGTCTTCCATGTGCGTCAGACCGAGGGATAGCAGAAGCTGTCCGTTGAACAGTCGCCTCCCTCAAGACGGATCTGGTGGGCACGGGTCCCTTCGGGGAAATCGACGTAAAAATCATGATCCAACGCAAAACCGCCATCGTCCCCGACATTGGCCATGACCATCTGACCGCCTTCATGGTGCGGGTAGAACTGATTGTCCCAAGTGGAATACAGCGAGTTGGTCCAGTAAACACGCTTTCCATCGCGGCTGATTTCCACCATCTGCGGACCGAAGACAAAGCCTTTGCCATTGGGGTGTTTGGTTTCCCGCGCGATGCCGCCAAGCTCCACTTTGCCGGTCAAAACCGGATTGAAGGGGTCCGACACGTCATATTGGTGCATCTCACCAAGGCCCCAACAGGCGACATACAGATATTTGTCATCCAGGCTCAGGTCGATATCGGTGACCAGAGGCGGCACGGCGCTGAAACCTTTCAGCAAATCGGGAAGGTTGTCGGGATCCTCGGGGCGGGGGTCGATGGTGATGGTTTTTTTTGCCTGCCATGTCCCGTCATCACCGCGCCACCAGGTGAAGATCGCGCCTTGCAGGTTGGTGGTATCAACCACTACGCCGCAAAAACCGTAGGATTTGGTCGGGTCATGGGCCGGCCTGATTTCCAGCGCCATCTGATGGTTCTCGCCAAGGTCAATCGTCTGGATATTCTTGCGGGCCCGCAGGTCCCAGAAATGGATCGCGTGACCGTATTTGTTGCTGAGCAAGTCCTCGGGCACCAGGCCGTTCTCGAATTGCGGTGGCAGACCCCATTCCGAACTGACCATATAGTCTTGCGGTAGGTTCCACCAGAAATCGTAGTGCTTGTCCTGCTTGCCCCGATCCATTTCGTACCGACCGATGATCTCGAAACTTTCGCAATCCATGATGAATATCCCCGGAGGACCATCCGTTCCGTCCGGCCCACCCCCACCAAGGGTCGAGACATAGATGCCTTCGGGGCCGCAATGGATGGTATGGGGGCGCGAATAGCCGGTTTTTGCAAACACTTCCTCTGGTTCGATAATCTTGTGTATCTTGGCGTTCAGCGGTTCCTTCACATCGAATATGTAGATGCGGCTTGAACGGATACCCGGTACAATCAGATAACGCCGCTCGAGGAAAGCGTGACCGGACAAAGGTGACAGTGACGAGGAACAGGCGTTCCAGCCAAAGTGATGAAACTCGTCCCCAGTGCTTGGTGTCATCACCGTATGCACGATCTGGCCATATGTATCAGAGCCGTCCCGCAAGTCGATCACGGCAATACCGTCATGCTGGCTGGCATCCTTGCCCAGCATCACGGTAAAAGCAAAATTCTCGACCGGGGCCTGCATGGCCAGTTTTGGCGACGCGTGAAACGTCGGATCTGGTCGTAAGTTCATTGCATTTCTCCCAAGTACCTTCGAGGGTTGGACACGGCCCAAAACACCCGTTCAGGACGTTCGGATCGCACACTCACAGCGCTATTGGGGCCGCCAGGTCCGGCGGCCAACTGCGGATGCGGTTTTGCCTGACTGCGCATCGCCAACTTGACAGCGCGCCGAGCCTCAGGTGCCCGCTGTCTGCATTGGCGCCCACGATCAGATTGTGGATCTACCATCCGGGATTTCCCCGGCCATGCAGCATGGGCTTTGATCAGGTATCGCTTTTGCGACATCCTTGATCACAGGATGAAGAAAAGCGCTTTTGGATCAAGTTCTTTTTCAACCCAAGTCTCAAGGCTAGCAAGCAAACTCACGTGTCGCAAACATGATTGTCATAGCAGATGTTTTAACACGACCGCGCGCCGCGCTGCGTTTCCTTTGGCTTCCGAGGACGTTTGAGCGTAAGTTATTTCTGGCCGAACGCGTTCTTTAGTGCATCACTCATCGCGTTGTTCTGGGATACTTCACGACCTTTTTTGGCCGCAGGTTTGTGGCCGTTTTGCTTCTCGGTTGAAACTGTTTGCTTTTTGGATGATTTGTTCTGCCGGGCAGGATGACCACCATCCCTGCGCATGGACAAACCAATGCGTTTGCGCGCTGTATCAACCTCGACCACACGCACTTTGACGACCTGACCGGTTGTAACCACATCATGAGGGTCTTTGACGAACCGGTCGGCCAGCTGGCTGACATGCACAAGCCCATCCTGATGCACACCGACATCAACAAACGCGCCGAAGGCCGCGACATTTGTCACTGTGCCTTCCAGAACCATACCCGGTTTCAGATCGGAAATGTCCTCGACCCCATCAGCAAAGGTTGCCGTGACAAAACCGGGGCGCGGGTCCCGGCCCGGTTTCTCCAACTCGGCAAAAATATCGCGAATGGTCGGCAAGCCAAATGTGTCATCTACAAACTGCTCGGCGCGGACACCTTTCAAAGCGCCGTCATGCCCCATGATCTGCCGAATGTCGCGCCCACAGGCAGCCACAACGCGCCGCGCGACACCATAGGCTTCGGGATGAACAGAAGACGCGTCCAACGGTTCAGCCCCGTCGCGAATACGCAGGAACCCGGCGCATTGCTCGAACGCGCGCGGTCCAAGCCGCGAGACCTTCAGCAAATCCTTTCGCGATGAGAACGCGCCGTTCATATCGCGATGCGCCACGATCGCCTCGGCCAACCCGGGGCCAAGGCCCGAGATGTGCGACAACAAAGGGGCCGAGGCCATATTCAGGTCCACCCCAACCGCATTCACCACATCTTCGATCACGGCCTCAAGTGCCTGCGTCAGACGATGTTGATCCACGTCGTGCTGATATTGACCAACGCCAATGCTTTTGGGTTCGATCTTGACCAGCTCGGCCATTGGGTCCTGCAACCGCCGCGCGATTGAAACCGCACCACGCAACGAGACATCGAGATCGGGAAACTCCCGCGCGGCCAGCTCGGAGGCGGAATAGACCGAAGCACCGGCTTCGGACACAACCACTTTCGTTGGCGCTTTGGCCTTATTCGGCAACATCGCCACCGTGTCCCCGACCAGCCGTTCGGTCTCGCGGCTGGCTGTGCCATTGCCGATGGCGATAAGCTCGATGTTGTGCTCGGAAATCAGTTTCAGGATTGTCGCCTGAGCACCGCGCACATCATTCTTTGGCTGAAACGGATAAAGCGTATCCGTCGCCAGCACCTTGCCCGTCGCATCGACCACGGCTGCTTTGACACCTGTGCGTATGCCCGGGTCCAAGCCCAATGTGGGCCGCGCACCGGCAGGGGCTGCAAAAAGCAGGTCCTTAAGGTTGCGCGCAAAGACCTGAATGGCGTCGTCCTGTGCACGGCTGCGCAGATCCGCCATCAACTCGACCATCATCGTGAGCGACAATTTCACCCGCCAGGTCCAGCCAGCGACCTTGCGCAGCCATACATCACCCGGCGCATCCGTGCGTGTGTTCAGAAAAGCGGCAACAATGGCTTCGGCCCGCGCAGCCCCGTGCTCGAGATCTGGCGCGATATCCAGCGTCACAACCCCTTCTTTCGACGCCCGCAACATCGCCAGCGCGCGGTGTGAGGGCACTTTCGACCACATCTCGGCATGGTCAAAATAGTCACTAAATTTCGCGCCGTCCTTTTCCTTGCCATCAATAACCTTCGACGTCAGCATCGCGTTTTGATGCATGAAACTGCGCAATTGCCCCAGCAGTTCAGCGGTTTCTGTCAACTGTTCCGTCACAATGTCCCGGGCCCCGTTCAGGGCATCTTTGACAGTGGGAACAGCATCGCTGAGGAATTGTTCAGCCAAAGTCTCGGGGTCGACCGTGCGATCTGCGCGTATCGCATCAGCTAGAGGCTCCAGCCCGTTTTCCCGGGCAATCATGGCTTTGGTTCGGCGCTTGGGCTTATAGGGCAGATAGATATCTTCCAACTGCGCCTTGGTCTCGGCTTGCACAAGCCGTCTAGTCAGCTCATCGGTCAGCTTGCCCTGTTCCCGGATCGAATTCACAATACTCTCGCGCCGCGCCTCCAACTCGCGCAAATAGATCAACCGATCCGCCAGAACCCTAAGCTGGCTGTCATCCAGACCGCCCGTGGCTTCTTTGCGATAGCGCGCAACAAACGGGACCGTCGCGCCGTCGTCCAGCAGCTTGACAGCCGCCCCCACCTGTTCCGGGCGCGCGTTGATTTCCGTGGCGATGGTGCGGGCGATACGGTCCAAGGGGGCCTCCGTTACAGCGGTTGGACAGCCGTTCTAGACGCACTGCAGGTCCGGGGGAAGAGCGCGTTCGAAAAAAACTCAGAACTGCAAGAACAGACGAGTTTGTCTAACTTTCACCTCAATGTTTCAGCACTTTGCCTCCAGAGGTCAGTGTTTTGCGCCGTTTGGTTACGAGCGAAGATGGCTAACTGAAAATATGCCCAGATCACCGCTACCTAAAGTTGAGTATCGATTGACTAAGGAGTTTGAATGAAGGTCCGTCTTGCCGCTTTGACCACGATCTGCGCCGCTGCTTTGCTGTGGTATACCGAGCCGTTGAAATCGGACGAATTACTTGGAACGTGCATACGGGGGCATGGGGCCCCGTCCCAATCCATCGCGGCCTGTACCGCACTGATCGAAACGCAAGATTCCCGGCCCGAATACCAGTTTCTGTATTATTCCAAACGAGCTGAGGCGTTTTGCCGAGCTAATACCTATGACAAGGCCCTGTCGGATGCCAACCACGCGCTGTCACTTTCGCCGGACCACCCGCGAATGCTGGTATGGCGAGCCTACGCGCACAATGCGCTTGGGGATCGGCAGGCGTCAGATGCCGATTTCGAACGGGCGTTGCAGATCAACGAAAACGATACCTATGCCCTATACAGCAAGGCCAAGCTGCATCGCGCGCGCGGAGAAATAGACTCAGCAGCGCGCAACTACGAAAGGGTTCTTGAGATTGCGCCTGACCATCAGAGCGCGATGAAGGACCTCATTAATCTGCGTCTTGGCCAGAGTGAATTTAACAACGTAGAAAACCTACTGGATCAGGCTGCATTGACATGGCCCGACAAAGAGTGGGTCTATACCTATCGCCTTGGTTATGAGCTTAAGTATTCCGGCGACATGGACATCGCGCTATCGACGGCAAAGATGGCAGTTGAGCTTTTCCCAAAGTCGTCGGAAGCCCTTTTGTTTCTTGCCGTTACAAATTTTCGGTTGGGATACGATGCCGACGGGATTGCAAGTGTCGAAAAATACGTGGCGTTGGAAAACCAAAACCAGAGCTTCTTTGAAAGACTAAGGCTAACGGTCCCGAGTTTCCTCTTGGTTGGGCAGAACACGGAGTGGATTGCGCGCGCTGTTCTTTACGCCGGCATTGGAAAGACCCAGCTTGCGACAGCTGAGATAAAGTCATTTCTGGACGCGACTGGGGAGAACGGTCTAAAAGTCGTGTTGCACGGGTTCGAACAGGAGGGGTTTCCGATTTCCAAAGACGCGTCTGATGGCGTGCCGGAGGCGATGGATGCCCTGATTGCAGATTACGTCGCCAAGAAACAGGCCGAAGTCGGCCTGAGCCACCTCGTCTTTCCTGATCAACCCAAGCTCTGAGCCGCCCCGTGTCAATTTGCGCCCCCAAACCTGATTGATCCCAAACCAATCCTGCTATAAGCGGGCCCTGTCACATCAGAGTCACCCGTGAGGCGTCGTTGCCTCGTAACGGCTCGGTGCCGGTCTTCAGCATTGGCACATACTCTTGGATCGCACGCCCCGAAAGGCTTTAAAAAAAGGTAAGGGAATATGGCAGAAAATTCGAACTTCGACGTATTGTATACCATTGTAGACGAAGCGCCTGAGCTAGCCAGCGCGTCGTTCCTGCCCATCATCCGCAAGTTCGCATCCGCCGCGGGTGTCAGCGTTGGCACCAAGGATATCTCGCTGGCCGGGCGCATCATCGCGACCTTCCCCGAGAACCTGACCGAGGCGCAGCGAATCACCGACGATCTGGCTGCCTTGGGTGAGCTGGTGAAGACGCCGGACGCCAATGTCATCAAGCTGCCGAACATTTCGGCCTCGGTCCCGCAGCTGGTGGCGGCCATCGAGGAATTGCAGTCGCAGGGCTATGATATCCCGAACTACCCCGAGGAACCCTCGACCGATGAAGAAAAGGCGATCCGTGCGCGCTATGACGCGATCAAGGGCTCGGCTGTGAATCCGGTTCTGCGCGAAGGCAACAGTGACCGCCGCGCGGCCCGAGCTGTAAAGAACTACGCTCAGAAGAACCCGCATTCGATGGGTGCGTGGGCTTCGGACAGCAAGACCAAAGTGTCGTCGATGCCGGGCAATGATTTCTATGCCAACGAAAAGTCAGCCACCATTACCGCCGCGCAGGCCGGTGATGCGAAGATCGAATTCGTGGGCAAAGATGGCGGCGTGACCGTCCTGAAAGACGGCTGGCCGCTGGAAGAAGGCACCGTGGCCGATGCGACCTTCATGTCGGTCAAGGCGTTGTCGGCGTTTCTGGCCGAGGCCATCGAAGACACCAAGGCAGACGGCACCATGTTCTCGCTGCACATGAAAGCCACGATGATGAAGGTCAGCGACCCGATCATCTTTGGCTATGCGGTCAAGGCGTGGCTGACCCCCGTGTTCGAGAAATTCGGCGCGGAACTGGATGCGCTGGGTGTGAACCCGAACTCGGGTCTGGGCGATCTGCTGGAACGGGTTCAGGGCAATGCCGAAATCATGGCCGCGATCGAAGCGATTAAGGCGGATCGCCCGTCCATGTATATGGTCGACAGCGACAAGGGCATCACCAACCTGCACGTCCCGTCGGACGTGATCATCGACGCTTCGATGCCTGCGGTGATCCGCGCGGGTGGCAAGGGCTGGGATGAGGCCGGTGCCAAGGGTGACACGAACTGCGTGATCCCCGACCGCTGCTATGCGCCCGTTTATGATGAATCCATCAAGTTCTTCAAAGCCAATGGCGCGCTGAACCCGGCGACTGCCGGAGCCGTGGCCAATGTCGGCCTGATGGCACAGAAGGCCGAGGAATATGGCTCGCACCCGACCACCTTCCAGGCCCCGGCCGATGGCACCATCCGCATCGTTCTGGCCAATGGCGAGACGTTGCATTCCCATGAGGTCGAGCAGGGCGATATCTGGCGGTCCTGCACCGTCAAGAAGGCCCCCATCGAGAACTGGATTCAGCTGGCCATGGACCGTCAGCGCCTGACGGGCTCCGAGGCGATCTTCTGGCTGGACGCAAACCGCGCCCATGACGCCGAGCTGATCAAATACGTCAAACCGGCGCTTGAGGCGGCTGGCGTGGCAGACAAGTTCCTGATCATGGCCCCGCGCGAGGCGACCCGCCAGTCGCTTGAGACCATCACGGCGGGCAAGGATTCGATTGCGATCACCGGCAACGTGCTGCGGGACTATCTGACCGACCTGTTCCCGATCCTGGAACTGGGCACCTCGGCCAAGATGCTGTCGATCGTCAAACTGATGAATGGCGGCGGTTTATTTGAGACGGGCGCGGGCGGATCAGCCCCGAAACACGTGCAGCAGCTGGTCGAGGAAAACCACCTGCGCTGGGACTCGATGGGTGAGTTCTGTGCGCTGGGTGAATCCCTGAACTTCCTGGCCGACAGCAAGGGCAACGCCAAGGCGGGTGTTCTGGGCGCAGCCGCTGAGGCCGCGACACAGGGCATTCTGGACAACAATAAATCGCCCAGCCGGAAGGTCGGTCAGCCGGATAACCGCGACAGCCACTACTGGTTTGCGCGCTACTGGGCCGAAGCCCTGGCCGCGCAATCCGACGATGCCGATTTGGCGGCAGAGTTCGGCCCATTGGCAAAAGAACTGGTCGAGCAAGAGGGCCAGATCCTGAATGAACTGGCAGCAGCCCAAGGTGCCCCGGCCGACCTGGGCGGCTACTACCACACCGATCCGGCAAAGGCTGCCGCCATCATGCGCCCCAGCTCCACGCTGAATGCCATTATCGGTTAAGTGTCAAATTCAGGGGTTGTGCGGCCCCTGTGATTGCAAAAAACCGGCCTGAAAGGGCCGGTTTTCCTTTTCCCAAATTAGAAAAGGGCCGACCCCCATAGCCAGCCCCTTTCTGAGTGAGTGATGGGGCTTTCGCCTCACCGGTGTAGTTGAGATTGATAGTATTGATTGGGGCCCGGCTGGGTATTGGGGGTTTCCCGTAGTGCGCATCTTTTTTCGCGCAAAGAGCAGACCTGAAAGACGTTTAGCCCATACAACACTAACGGCTATCCACATTTGACTGCAAACAATCAGCGCGAAGAAATCGATTCGTTTCCAAATAAAAAATGGGCCGATCCTAAGACCGGCCCAAGTAAAAGCGTAAACCGAGGGATCAGTTTGACGCTGCATTCAGTTTCTGGTTCTGTTCGCGCAGAGTATCCGAGATGATCGCATACCATTCGCCAGATTCGCGCATCTCGTTGAGACCTTTGTTCATCATCGCAATATACTCCCGCGCGAACGGGTTGGTGCGATGGGCAAGGAAGCTCATAGACGACAAGGTCGAAACATAAGGGTTTTCGACGATGTCAGACGAGGTCAGTCCCATGTCATTCATCGTAGACGCGAACAGTTCAACTTCGAATGCGGCAACGTCCACGGTACCGGTCAGAACGGCGTCCAGACATTCCCGTGCGGTGTTGGGTTGTACAACGGTGGTATTGGTGCGGTTCAGACCGACTTCCTCCAGAACGACCATGCTCCAACCGTGCATACGGCAGATGGTTGAGCCTTCCAGATCTTCAAAGGTTGTCGCATTTGCATAGTCGCTTTCGGGCAGTGTGTAGAAGCCGCCAACGACGTCATAAACCGGAACTGACGCGACAAACTGTGTGCAGCGGGCTTCGGTTTCTGCCGACCATTCGTACGAGCGGTTGGTGCAGTCCGGGACGGTCCACGCGATTGAGATATCGAACGCGCCCAACGGCAATAGTGTATCCAGGTGCGAGCTCCAGTCGTCGACAAAGCTGACCGAATAATCACGGCTGTTTCCGGCACGCTGCAGGCTGGTCGTGGCCAGACGGGTCA
The DNA here is from genome assembly GCF_056540905.1 of Ruegeria sp. AL1. Lineage (NCBI taxonomy): Bacteria > Pseudomonadati > Pseudomonadota > Alphaproteobacteria > Rhodobacterales > Roseobacteraceae > Ruegeria > Ruegeria sp. AL1. The sequence continues at coordinate 70,129 of NZ_JBQFXP010000006.1, read as the reverse complement.
TGATGCCGCCGCCGCCCAGCGACTCGGTGGTAAACGGCTCCCAGCCGTTGCCAGCCACCATCTTGATTGGGGGCGCATACACATTTGAACGCTTGATGCTTGCTGCGCGCTGCTCTTCGGCTGCGATCAGTTCCTGCGCGCTTTGACCATTGGGCAGGCTGCCGTCTTCACAGGGCAGGGCCAGAACCAATCCCGGCTCAAGCGCACCGGGGTTCGAGATGATGTTCCGGTTCGCGTTAAAGATGGGCTGGTAGTTCGAAGTTCCATAAGCCGCGATGGCAATGGTCGCCATCGTGTCACCATCGGTGACCGTGTAGTTTGAACAGGCTTCCTGCGCGGCTGCGGCACCCGCGCTCAGGGTGGTGACGGCGGTGGCCGACAGTACTGCTCTTTTCAGTTTCTGATCCAACATGTCCACTTCCTCCAGACTTTTATTTTATCAGGCCTTTTCTGGGCCTTAGCCATTTTCCATTTGATAGCGCAGGGCGGTCGACACGATGTCACGCCACTCGCCAGATTGCTGCATGATCGCCAGACCCTGGTTGAGCGTCTCAAGGATCGCTTCCCCATCCGGATTATCTTTGTGGGTCATGACGTTAAGCGACTTGATCGCCGCCAGGTTGGGGTTTTCGATAATACGGTGTTCGTAACCCAGCCGCCCGATGGCTTCGACGGCGACATGGGCCTCGATCGCGATGATGTCAGCGGTCCCATCCATCAACGCGTGAAAGCAGTCGTCCGGTGACACGGGACGCACCAGCTCAATGGCGGGTTCATAAAGGCCAACCGCATCCATATGCGACAAGGACCAGCCCTCGGGACGACAGATCGTTGCACCCGCAAAATCTGAATAGGTCAAAGTCAGCTCATACCCCGAACCTTCGCGGGCAAAAAAAGTGTCTACAACCTCATAGAAGGGATTTGAAAAGTTGTAGGTTTCACAGCGCCCGCGATCACTTTCGGACAGGGCTGCCGCGTCGTCACAGTTTGGACGGGACCAGGGGAAGGTCGCGTCAAAGGCCAGTGTTGGCATCAACAGGTCCAGATGTGAGGACCAATCATTGACGAACTGAATCTTGTAACCTTGCTCGGGCGCGGCGCGCAGCATCGCGGTTTCCACGAGGTTTGTGTAAAGACCACGGTTCGGAAGCGCTTCGTCCGTGAATGGCGCATAGTTGCCGCCGGTGATCATCAAAAGCTGACGGTCACGAACTTGGGTGCTGTCCTCGCCTCCGGCATTCCGGATCAGAGCAGCCGCTTCAATCCGGGCCGCTTCGATTTCTTCCTTGGCGGCTGCTTTGGCGGCAATCACAGCCTCTTCGCTAGTTTTTTTTGCCTCGGCCTTTGCCGCAGCAACCTGCGCTTCGGCCTCGGCAACGGCCTTTGCTGCCCGTTCCTCAGCTGCTTTTACCAGTTCTTCGGCCATTTCAGCAGCAATGCGGCCCGCCTCCGTGTCCGGCACCAACGCCTCCAGCCCGAGGTCTTCGCGGCATGGGAAGGTCAGGATATCGCCGACCCGAATAATATTCGGGTTTGAACCGATTACGTCCCGGTTCGCGTCAAACAGAGGCCGGAAATCCTCGGTTGCGTAAGCTGCAATGGCCAGCTCCCGCAGGCTGTCGCCACGTTTGATTTCATAAGTCGAGCATGCCTCCTGAGCCGAGGCCGCCCCGGTTGCGGCTGCAAGAGCCAGGCTGGATATGATCAGATGGTTTCTCATTTGTCCTGTTTCTCTGCCTTGTTTAGGGTCTTGCCGGTTTGATCACGGCGATTGAAATGTTGTCCTGATCGGGATCGCCCTTGCTCAGAACTGCCTGCAACAGCGCGTCGGCAATATCGCGGGCCGGAGACTGTGACAGGGTATTCGCAAGAGCTTCGATCTCGGGGTTGCTAAGGGTCTGCAAGCCATCGCTTCCCAAAATCAGGATGTCAGATGCAACCAGTAGCAAAGGGTCTTCGGGGCAATCCACTTTGGGAATCGCCGCCCCCATGATGACCGAGGTCAGCTGGTTGCGATCCGGGTGGGCTTGTGCCTGCTCTTGGGTCAATTGACCGTCAGCCACCTGCTGGTCGATCACCGGTGCCATGGAGTGATCTTCGTTGATCTGGCGCAGGCGACCGTCGCGCAACAGATATAGCGGGCTGTCCCCGATGGATATCCAGTACAGCTGGTGATCAAGCACGAGTACGCCCAGCAAGGTTGACCCCAGCTGAATACCCTGTGCCTCGCTATACCGTGCTACAGCGGCGTTCGCCTGCATGGCCGAAATGGGCAGAGCGTCGAGCAGAGCGCCTTCTTCCACATCCTGACCATAAAGAAGATCATCAAAAATCTCGCGCCAGCTTGAGATCACGAGGGCAGACGCAGCTTCACCCGCATCATGTCCACCCATTCCGTCTGCGACAACGACATAGCCCAGATCGGCCGTGTCGAAGACCCGTGCGGCGACGGCGTCCTCCTGCGTGTCGCGCCGACCCTGATCCAGGACCAGCGCAATGTCATATGCAGGGGTTGCCAGCATCAATCAGCATCCCGCCAGTCAAAGCCGTCATCACAGAACGCCGTGAACCGGATTGAGGTTTCGCTGATGCGGATCAGATCGCCGCTGGACAGTGCAACGGTGCTGAGAACGGGCTTGCCATTCAGACGCACAAGGTTGGCTTTACCACCATGACCCAGATAGCATTTGCGGTCTTCAGGGTCATAGGCGATCACTGCGTGATTGCTGCGGGAAATACCGGTGTCGCCAAAATCAAGCTGGATGGCCTGATCGTCGTTACGACCGATCTGCATCAGACCTTCGGTCACGGTAATGCTGGTGCCGCGGCCCGGACCGTTGGTCACAACCAGCCAACCCACCGGATATGTCTGTTCGGTCGAGGTTGGTTTTGCGACAGGATCTGAGGTTTCGATCAACTCTTGCACATGTGTGTCGCCCCGTTCAAATCCCAGGAACGTGGTTTTGACACGCCCACGCCGCTCGGCGCTTGGGGCAGGGGCCGCGAGGGGCGCTTCCGATTCGACCATCGTGGCAACCGGTTCAGGCTGCGGAGCCGGGACAACGGCTTCGACCTCTGGCTCTGGTACCGGAGCGGGGGCCTCCATCTCGGGTTCAGGCGCGGGTTCCGGCATAACCTCGACGATTTCGGGTTCCGGTTCAGTCACTTCCACTTCGGCGACTTCCTCGGGTTCGGAGGCCATTGCCGGTTCGGGAACGATTTCAACCACCGCCTCGTCCTCAGCGATGGACGCTTCGGCAACTGCGGCCAGCATATCGTCTTCGGTCGACAACATGTCATCCGTCTCCAGACGAAGGGTCACGACGGGGCTGTCCTCCGGAGCTTCCGGTTCAGGGACTTCGGCCTCGGAGATATCGGTTTCGATCGTCTCGTCCGCGAATTCCGGCATATCTTCTTCGGGAAGCAGATCGTCTGTTTCCTCATAGCTTTGCGGCGCCATATTGCCACCACCCAGAGCCGCGCGCAGGGCATTGAAATCCGCAATCGGTTCCGCCTTTTCTTCCTGCTCTTCAGGGGCTTCAATCGTCTCTTCCGCGTTAGCCTTGCCGGCACCTTCGAGAAGCCGGCTGAGAGGGCTTTTATATTTGAACATGGTGTCGACACCTTCTTGAATTCTGGCACGGGACCTGTCCCGTGGGGCTGCAACTGGCCTTCGGCCCAAGGGTCCGAAGAGACTGATGAAAGGAAACAGGGAAACTTTTACCTATCGCGACGGTCCGGTTCCCGTCGGGGTGACGATGTTGGCCGTCACCCTCAGCACACACACGCTGGCGAATTTCACATCAAGAACCGGTCGAATTACTCCTGTGCAAGCTGCATCACTGCAGCCGTTTCAGTGCCATCGCGCAGGACAGACATCTCTGCGTTGGGCAAATTTTCGGTAACAAGCTGGGTAAGGACGCCGTCCAGGCTTTCCGGGGCATCGATTGACAGGCCTGTCTGCGTCTCGCTCAGCACCACATCACCCGGACGCAGATCACCTGCGCTGCCCTGCGGAACTGAGGACACGACGGTCTGCCATCCGTCCTCACCTGCGTTGCGCACTTCGAAAGTTATTCCGTTTTGCAGGCCGAACATCCGGTGCGCGGGCAAGGCCAACAGCCCGTTTTGTGCGCGTGTTTCGCCGCGTGCGCGATACCGGACTGCCGCGCGGATGTATCCGTCTGGATCGACCGAGAACTTCTCCATCGCCTGAGCCACAAATTCAATATCTGCGCGCACCGGTTCACCATTGAGCGTAAAGATCGTCGCTCCACGCTGTACCCAGTCGCCGATCATTGACAGATCGGTGCCCGGATCGACCGCCGTGATCGTATAGACGCTGCCAGTTGAAACACGGCGTTTGGACAATGTGAACGGGATGTCCACGTCCCAGTGACCATAAGCCATCTGGTTTTCGACCAGATTTACAGGTTCAACAGGGGCTGGAGAGGTTTCTGGTTCTGCTGCAAATTCTGTGGAAGCAATTGGTGCGTCTTCTGAAACGGCGTCGATTGCAACCGTTTCAGCGGGTGAGGCTTGATCCGCAACCGCGACCTCAACTGGCGCTGTGTCTGACTCGATCACCTGCTCGATAGGTTGATCCTGAGCCGCCTGAGTTTCAGGTTCCAATGCAGGCGCGACCAATTCTGGCTCTGTTTCTGCATTGATGGTCTGCTCGACCGGTTCCACTTCTGCTTGTACCGGAGTGGTATCTTCCGTCGGCTCTTCGGCCGGTTTTGGATCTTCAATCAATGCGGCTGGTTCATCAGCAGCGGCTGCGGTCTCCTCAGATTCTGCTGGCGCTTGCGCCGGAGTGACATCGGTCGCTGATGTCTCGTTCGTCATAACAAAGAAACCACCGGCGGCAACCGCGGCCAGCACGAGGGCAACCCCCGCGATCATCCTACCGCTGCCTCCGGATCCGCTTTTGACAACAGTGTCAACGGCCACCGGCTCGTTTTCCTTGGGGGCAAATTCGGCCAGTTTGTCGTCCGGCTTTTCTTCGTTGCCCAGAACCAGATCCGCATTCCCGGCCAATAGCGCAGTCACAACTGCCTCGGCGTTCTCACTTTCGGCCTTGATCCGCTCTTTCTCGGCTTCCTCATCCTTGCGATCCATTCCAGCAATCACTGAAATCGGACGGTAGGCGAATGTTTCGAACTTCACACCAGGGCCACGGAACATGCGTAGCCAGTCCAGCGCGGACTGAAGGCGGTCCGTCGCATGGACCTCCATTGCTCTGTCGATCGCCTCCAGGAATCCTTTGGGATATCCCTGATAGCGCCCGGTCAAACCACGATAAGGGTCAGGCTTGCCGCTGTTGAATGCGTTCAGGCGGGTTTGACCATCAATCGGGCGTTCGCCGCTGATGGCGTGATACAGCGTAGCCGCCAGCACGTACAGGTCACTGCTGGGCCCCTGATCCGCCCCTCGCACATAGAATTCGTGTGGGGAATAGCCATCCTTGATCACGCGTAGGGTCAGCAGTGCTGCCGACTGTTGCGCCGCCTGTTCGCGCGCGGCCCCAAAATCTATCAGCACCGGATCGTTGTTTTCATCGATCAGAATGTTGTCGGGCGAGATATCGCGATGCAACATGCCGCTTTGATGAATGAACGACACGGCGGACAGCATCTTTTCGGTGACCTGAACGATAAAATCCGGACCTGCGTCGTTTTTGGGGTTCTCTACATAATCCAACAGATCGCATCCACGGATCAGATCCATTGCGATATAGGCGGTGTTGTTGTCCTCGAACACCTGATGCACGTCGACGATATTGGGATGGACCAGCCGCGCATGGTTGCGGGCTTCCTGAATGAAAAGATCGATGATGGCGCGCAAATCTTCCTGATGATCCGGATTGGCCGGTTCGACCAGATCGCCGTTCCTTTGACACAAGGCGCCCGGATAGCATTCCTTGATGACAACATCGCGTTCAAGGCTGTCGCGCGCCAGATACGTGATACCAAAACCGCCGTTGCTGAGATAACGGAGGATTTCATACTGCCCCCGCAGCAACTTGGCACCTGGTTGAAGCCCGTCGACCTGAGGTTCGTCTTGCGCTGCACCTACAGCGTGGCTGTGACCCATTTTCTTCCCGCCCATTTTGCACAATCTGCGGTATGGATAACCAGGCATTCCGCCCGAGCACTCACAACCAAACACAACCGCAGGACACTTAATGAACGTTAGACGGTTCAAATTTGACTTTATTGGGGCCGCCGCATGGCTTCACTATGGATCAATTTCTCGATAATCGCACATTTTGTGCGTATAGACCTGACTCCAACAATATGTTGTAATTCGAGGGCAAGAAAATCCACCCTTATCCTAGCTAAAATCTCAATTGGTTCCTGATTTGGAAACAATGACGACCCGATTCTAAGCCACCCGAATCGGATCGAAATGACTCAATTCAGGCGGGAATCGTCAGGTTCCGGTGCGGGGAGGGGCGGTTGCGACCGTGCTGCCAGCCCATGCCAGACTGTCGCTCAACTGCGTCAGAATGCTGATCGCGTCCTTCAAAGGCGCATCGCCGCTTTCAAACTGAAGCAGCAACAGCAGGTCCGTGGCCTTTTCAAACTCGCCCGGTATCCAGTCTGCTTCGGGATCAATCTCGGAGCCGCTTTCCAGACGTTCGGCAAAATCCTCGACGATCTCCTGACAGCTTTGCAGGAATGCGGCAGGCTCCATATCAGTGTTTTCGCGCAGATCATCGTAGATGCTGGCAATCGCTGCAAGCCAATCCTCGAGAATGGGGTTGTCCAAGGCGGGCAGGGCGGTTTCCAAAGTTGCGTGCAGAGAGACACCATCCTTCGGTTCTTCCTGTGCGTCCTGGTCGTCCAGATCAGAGAGGTAGGGCAGAAAGTGATCTGTTAAATCCGCCCGCGCCGCATCCAGATCTTTGCTACGGTAGTTGGCTGCCAGCGTCAGCACGTGTTCGGCCAGATTTTGTCCACCGCAGGTTTCCCACAGGTCGAAATCCGGCTCGGGCTCTTGTGCCATGGCACGCACGGCAACCGGTGTTCCAATGGGAACAACCGCCTGAAACAGGTTTTCAGTGGATTTGACCAAACGAGACACAACCCGGTCCAGCGAATCCCGCACTGGAGGCAGGTCAGCGTGAGTTACCGCCAAAAGGCTGTTGTCACGCAGCTTTTGCGGAACCTGAGACCACAGATGGCGTTCGGTTTCTCGCCAGGCATTGGTGCCATTGGTGCACCAGATGGCGCAGTCAACATATTCCAGAAGGTCCAGAGTTTGTTTGTAGCTCTCATCCAAAGCGCCTGACCCTGGCAAATCGAACAGCGAAATCTCTTGCAGGGCAGGGGTGTTCAAACCGACAGAAATGAAATCGGGTTCGTCTTCTGCTGCTTTTTCAAGCACGATGCCGGAATAGGTTTTCGGATCTTTTCCCCACCAGCCCACGGTTGTCTCGGGCGCGTCAGCATAAGCCACGATGACAAGCGGCAATTTCAGGTGCTGCGGACCTGTGGGCAAAACATCGGCCCCGGCCAACATGTTGGCAAGACTGGATTTGCCCGCCCCGAATTCTCCGGCGAAACCAATCGACACCGCATTCGACAACCTTTCGGCATGGGCCAGCGCGCGGGCGCGCAACTGCTCCAGCTCTGCCGAAGCGGGTGCTTTCTCGGTCACGTTCAAAAAGCGCTCCAGCTGGCGCACTTCCTGTTCGGTTCCGGGGAATTCTATCATTCTGCAGCCTCTGCCTGTCGAATGTCCGCAGGCGACGCCCCGCGAACCGTGTCAAGTTCATCTACAATACGGCGCGCCTGGTCAACCGCAAGTTGCGCTTCGGCGCGCGCATTTGCACCATCGGGGTTACTGCGCTGCTCCAAATGTCCGGCCAGCAACGCCAAGTAATGATCGAGGACCGTTTTCATCCGCTCAGACAGATGGCTATGCGCGGTATCTACCAGATCATCACCGATCATCTCGAACTCCTGCACGATCATCCGTTCGGCCCGGTTCAGCACGCTGCGCCGGGAAATCAGCCGCGACAGCCAGTTGACCCGCAGCTCCACCGTGATGCCGCGGGTCAGGGCGCTTGTGTCCGGGCGGAACCAACGCACAGCGCTGGTGTTCATCCGGTTGTCCGCAGGTTCCTGCCACCCGGGCAGGGCACGCAGGGCCGAGTTGCATTGCATGTCAATCGCGTACAATTCGCTGAGCATGCGTTGGCGCACGACCTGCGTCGCGCCCTGCACCAACTCGCGCATCCGTTCTCGCAATGGGGTAAAATTCAACTCGGTTTCACCATCCTTGGCCAGCAGAGGAGACTGCCCATTCGGACCGCGCACAACGATCGAGACCGCCTCGGCCACGGTATCGTCCATCACACCGCGCAGATTGGCCAGAACATCATCCATGTCTTTGACAATGGTTTCGGTCTTCTCGGCGATCATTGCTCGCAAATCAGCCAGAGTCTTGTTGCTGTCGTCGGCCTCATCAACTCCGGGACCTTGCTCGGCTTCCAGCGCACGCAACCGGGCAGCGCTGCGTTCCAATTCTCCATTGGCAAAGCTGCTCAGGTGTTGCCAAGCCATGCGCAATTGTTCGTTGCGCGGACCCTCGGTGAGGGCGCGTGTCACATGACGCCGCAAATCCGGCAAACCCGACGCAATCATCGCCGCAAACCGCAGAACACCTTCGCGGCTGATCGGGCCTGTGCCCTGTTTAATCTCTTCGACACCTTCCAGATATTGCTTCATCTGCTCCGGATGCGCACGCAACCAGGACAGCACCTGGTCATGATCGACCCCGGTGTCGTCGCCCGTCAACGCGTAGTGCGCCCATTGAGCGCTGCCCATCAAAACGTCGATCTCCGAGTTTCCAAGCGCCTGCGACAAACCATCCACAACGTCGGCGCGCACTTTTGATGCATCTTCCGGGCCACCGCCCAATTCATCTACCCGGTTGATGAACACAACGATCTGCCCAAGTTCCAGCGCCTGCATCAGGCGGAACAGTTTCAAATCTGCGCGGGACAAAGCCTGATGAGCCGACAGTACCACCACAAAGAAATCGGATTCCTTGAGGTATTGCCGCGAAATCTCTTCGCGGATCAAAAGCGGATCGTTGACGCCAGGTGTATCGGTGACTGTGACCGGATAAGGGAAATGGCCGAGTTCAAAATAAACTTCGGCTTTGCGTGTAATGTCGCTGTAAAGTCCGCGATCCGATCCCGGATCATAAGTGCCTTCTTCCGTCGGATCATCACCAGCACAGACATAGCGCGCCAGATCGTCCGAGTTCAGCTCATCCAGATCGTGATGCTGACCCAGCAAATGCTTGTAGCTTTCGCCCAGACGCAGTTTCGCGCGAGTCTTCATCGCCTCGACCTGCTCTTCGATCATCTCGCGCTTATAGCTGTCCTCTTCATCCGGGAACATGTTGCGCAGCTCTTCGCCTTCGGCGATCAACGCCTGCCATTGGCGGTTATCAAAGAAGTGAAACTCGGCCCCGTTCGTCCGACCCGAAGGATGACCGAAATGCATATCTGTGATTACGGTCGTCCAGGGATTCACATCCGACGGCAAATACTCGGCCTGACCGGTAAAACCATTAATCAGGCGCGACTTTCCGGCTTTAATCTGACCGACAAAAGCGATCGAAGGTTTGAGATTGGACAGATCGTCGACAATGCGCGAAATAAAGTGGCGGGTCTCATCATTGCTGGACCCGTTCATGTCTTCGGCGATGCGAATTAGCTCGCGGCGGTTAAATTCACTCATAAGCTTTACCCTGGTAACTCGTATTTTTAGACTGGTTTAATAAAAAGGACTAGATTGGGCGGGATCGCGGTCATTCGGCGGCGCGCAGAGATTTCCAGATGTTGACCACAGCCCCAAGTTTTCTGGTGTCATGCAGTGCAATCGCGGTTTGTTCCCCATCGCGCAAAACGGCCAAACCGGTACCCTGACCGCCTGATGGACGCATCACGATCAACTGTGGAGGGGTCAAAGTGCCATCCCCGTCCGATTGCCAACCGTCCAGATCACGTAGGAGCTCCGACAAGTCCTTCGCCTTTGGATGCAAAGGTTGATCTGCATCGCATACGCCATCCAACCGCATATCAGTCGCATCGTGCGACCCTGCAAGAACCCGCCCGCGCGCGTGTTTCGCCGACGCCTCATAGAATTGTGCGGCCAATCCTTGAGTGTCCGGTTCAGGTGTTGCGGTGGGGACGACGGAAATTTGTGGTTCTTTCGGGAATTCGATCTTTGCACAGGCCGCTTCAACCTCGGAATAGGTGATGCCGACATCATCCGCCTCCAAGATCGCGTCCGGGCGTTTTGAGACCAGTTCGAGCGGCCCAGGCGCCGCAGCTATATCCGTCATCAAATGCGCCAGCTTTTCGGTGAGATCTTTGCGAGCCTCGGTCTCAAAATCTGGAATGGATCCCGAGACACAGCGAAACACATCCGTGATCCGAGAGCTGTTGACCTCAATAGCCAGAACCGAGCCATCAGCCGCGGTAAAGTCCAACCTGCGTGGGAGGATGGTGCCGCGAATGGTCCCCAGCACCTCCTGACGCCTTAGCTCTGCGCTATCGCCCGACAGATAAACCGACGGCGACATCCGAGCCACGGATGTTCGCCCGATATCCCCGAGCAACTCAAGTATTTCACCGTCCATCATAGCGTGACCCCCTCTGGCCCCGTCTAAACCTCGGCCGCAACGCGCCTGAGGCTAAGATGTGCTTTTGTAAGTGTTAACCCGATATTTGCGTTTTCCCGGCAGATGTAGCAGACCACATGATCGGGATAATCCTGCGTGCGCAGGAAGATGTGCAAACGATCATTCGAAAACACCGCGATTTCCCCAAATCCCGGATGCTCGACATTCTCTGTCTCAGACTCTTTCAGCATTTTCTCAAAGGCTTGCACGCCTCGCCCCTGAAACAAGTTGGCCACAGCCAGCGACAGGCTTTCCAGCGCATCGCCATCTGTTGAATTGGGCGCGTTCGATCCCAGCAACATGCCGGTCTCCATGTCAACATACCCGGCTGCAAGGCAGTCGGGTATGGTTTCGATGGCAGCGGCCAAAGCACCTTCAATGGACATCAGACGCCCCGCGTTTCAGGCAGGCACTCGGGCAAAACCCTAAAGAACATGCCATTCCGCTCTGCCTTGATTGCCGTTTGTCGGGATCACCGGTGCATCTCCTTTCTCTGTCCGCGCATGGTATTCCCGTGCGATTTCATCATATTCGCTCAGGAAAGCAGCGAAGGCGCTTTGCAATCCCTTGGCATCTTCCGGCAGAGGTTCCCGCGCAGAAAACTCGTTCCACATAGCGGTCGCGCTCAGCGGTTGTTCCGAGGTGTCTTGCACTTCACTTGCTGGCTCTTCGACCTGTTCGACCTTGGTGTCTTTTGTGTCATCCACAATCGACACGACACGCACCGGGGCCAAAGCACTGGATTCCGGTTCAGGTTCATAGTCTTCGCCAGACTTCTCATTCTGTTCAGTCAATAGTGCCGTGATCGACGAGACCGAGACTTCGATTCCGGAAGCTGGGGACGCTTCTATCGCCTCCTCTGCCTCAGGTTCTTCGGCCGCAGCTTCGGCTTCCGCTTCCATGTCAGCAGCTTCCGGCATTTCCGCTTCATCCGAAGCAACCAGCGTCAGATCCGGGTTTTCGTGGTCGTAGTCATCGTCCATGAAGTCGAACTCATCGACGTCGTTTATCGGATCAGCCAGGGCATCCAGATCCAGCAACTCTGTGCCCTCGTCAGCAAACAGGGCACGCAGGTCATCCTTCTGGGGCGGAACGTCCGGCACCATTTCGGCGCGCAGACGCTCGGCTTCTTCCGCATCGATGCGAGGGCGTTCTGTGTCTTCGACGCGACGCTCAACCCGTGCGGGCCGAACCGGGAAGCTCGTTACAACGTCGTCATTCGTAACCTGCGACACCGGCTCAATCGGTTCTGCTCCTGGTTCCAGGCCATCCGAAACCGGTCGTGCGATAGCCGAGGCCGGTTCATCAGACATGGATTTATCGATCTGATACCGGGCAAGCTGATCGGCACGGCCATCCATGATCTGTTCGGTGATTTCAAGGAAGCTGTCCACCATCTTGCCGCCACCGCTGCGCGCCCAAAGCTCGGCATCGCCGGTTTTGTCACGTGCCATGATTGCATCGCGGGCCGAGAACAGAATGGTTCGGTTAAACAGATGCCCAGCTTCACGATTGACGCGGCGCAGCACTTTCTGGCGATCCTTTTGACCCAGCGCATCCGCACGCGTGATCAACAACAAAGACTTGTGTTGCAGCCGTTCGGGCAACGCAACCCATGTGGCGCGCTCAGTTTCGCGCCAGGCTTGCGTCGCGTGGGTGCACCATAAAACACCATTTGCCTGACCAACCGCACGTCGCCAAACGTCCGTCGAAATCTTGGGATCGGAAATTCCGGGCGTGTCGATCAGATCGACCGCTTCAAGAATATCGGCCTCCAGGAATATACGCACAAACTGCGCATCATTGACGCCAACCTGTTCCAACTGATCTAGCGTGATATCTTGCGTACTGCCGTCGTGACGCTTGATATAGGCGGATTTGTTGCCCCAACTGAACCAGATCGGCGGCAACTGCGTCGCCGTCACCTGCGTCGGCAAAGCCTGCTTACGCAGCAAAAAGTTCATCAGAGTGGATTTTCCGGCACTGAATTCCCCCATAAGCGCAAAAACGGGTTTGCGTCGGGACCACTGCTCGATGCGGTTCCAGGCCTTGGGAGAGACGAAGCGGGTTTGTGATTCTTTTACCATAACTCTTCTTATGCTGCTTCGTTGCTGAGATCTTTGAGGATGTCGCCCAATATGTCATCGCGCGACTTCTGCGGTTGCAGTCCGGCCGTCAATGCAGCGCTTTGCTGTCCGCTTTGATCGCCGGATTGCGAGATGCTAAGCAGCGTTTCCTTTTGCTCCTGCATGAAATCCGCAAGCGTCGACCGGACATTTTCCAACACGGCCGCGATCTGGTTTTCCTCGATATCCTTCGTGATCGAGTTCGCCTCGGATGCGATCAGTCGGGTGTAATCGGCGGCGAAAGCTTCAAAACCCTTACGACGCTGCCACCATCTGCGCCACCATGTGCTTTGCAGATCCAGGGCAATCGTCCGTCCAATCCCAAGCGGAGGCGGAACACGTGGTACAATCGGCGCTTCAATGCTGAATTCGCCCAGATGATTGCCCAACAGCTGATGATACAGTGCTTCGACATCGGTGGCTGCTGTTGCGTAGAGCTGCCCAGCTTCTTTGCGCATGGCGCGGGCAAAGCTGAAATAGGCCGCTTTTTGCAACGTCCTTAAGCCAGCAGGATCGTATTGCCACGTCCCTTGTTCACCGCTTTTCTCAAGATGAGAAATCAGCGAATCCGTCGCGCGTTTCACAAAGTTTGTCTCGGCCGAAGCCAGACGCTCCAAGACTTTGTCCCTCAATTTTGTGGTAAGTTCTGCGACCTTCTTTTCGTATTCCGCTGACACGGTCGAAATCGCCTCTTCAGGGCTGGTGCCGTCCAGATCGCGAACAATGCCTTCGCCTCCGGACAATGTTTTTGCGACAGCACCGGCGCGGATCTGGCTGGCGATGTTGCGCGCACGGTGACGTACACGATCCAACAGCCGTGTCCCCGCACCTTCTGCGATACGTTCATTCATGGCCAGCAGCAGGTCCGGCAGACCTGACAGAGCCCAAATCTTGTCCAGCGACGCGGCCTGATCGCCAAACCCTGCCGCCAGATAGAATGTGTTCAGCGCCTCGCGGGAGTCTTCGGTCAATACGTCCGGGTTTCCGGTCAGTGCCGCCTCGGCCCAAAGCGCGCTGCCAAATACAACGCTCGTGCTGGTGTCGATTCCGTTTTGCTTCAGCGTATCCTGAATGCGATCCCTGATTTCCGGCACTTGATTGACTGGGTCTGACAGTTCGTCGATCCGGTTGACGAACAGGATGATCTGCCGGTTCTCGAACTGCGCGATGATGCGCATCAGCGCCATATCCATTGTGGTCAGCGCCTGACTGGCTGCTAACACAACAATGCAAACTTCAGATCCACGCAGGCTGCGCAGCGTAATCTGCTCGCGCACCATGAACGTGTCGTTCACACCCGGCGTGTCGCAAAGTTTCAGCGAGATCGGATATTGCGGAATGTCCATGAACAGTTCTGCCGCCTTGGTCACATCGGCAAAACGACCAGTTTTCGGATTGATATCGGGGTCATCCTCATCCCCCAGACACACGTAGCGCTGTATCAGTTCCTCATCAAAATAGTCGTATTGGTGGCTTTGACCTAGGATCAAATCGAAGTGCTTGCCAAGGCGCTCTTCCGATTTGGCTTTCATCTCACCGACCTGTCGCCGGATATCATCCATTTCATCATCAGCACCGGCGCGGTTCGCCAACTCGCCCAGACGACCGCCGCCGACCATCAGATTGTCCCATTCTTCCTGTTCGAAGAACGTGAACTTTGAGCGTGTGTCGCCCGGCGTTCGTGTATTGATGTTCAGCGTGGTCACCACCGATGTCCACGGGTTCACATCCGAAGGCAGCAGATTCGGACGCCCGGCCAGGATGTTGACGATCGAGGATTTCCCAGCCTTCACCTGCCCCACAAACGTGACACTGGCGGTGAAATTTTCCATACGCGTCTTGAGCGTTGCAAGACGGGCGGAAGAGCGCGCATCCGCCACTTCTGTCAATTGGTCGATCTGCGTTGTCAGCGCGGTCATGGTCTCTGTCATCGGGGACAGAGCTTCATTTCCAACGGACAGAAGATGGTCGTTGCGCGCCATTTATTACCCTCCGGTACCTGTTGCGGCGATATGGGTCCGAGTAAGATCCGGCATTCCGCCGTTAGACAGACCAGCCATCGTGTCGATCCGCGCAATCAGATCCAGCGCGTCACCGAGAATCTCGGCCTCGGCACGTGGTGAGATCGAATCGAAAGCATGAGCATCGGCCAACACCTCGATCGAGCGGAACTGATCGCCGTTCTCAAGACAGGCAACACGACGACCCGTCGGAAAGTCTTCGGATTTATGCGCGGGCAACGGCATCCTTGCATTTGCCATCAAATAACGCTCACCCGAATGGGTTTTAAGAGCGATGCCAAATCCCGTGCCGGGATATTGCCGGTTCAGCGACTTCAGCTCGCCGATGAAGCTTTCCCGGGCAAGCGAAACAGCGTCTTGCTCGGCAGCAGCGGTATGAATCTGTCTGGTCACGATATGGGACCCTTATTTCTGGAGTTGAGCAGAAACTCGTAAGATGCCGTCAGGCAAAAAGACTCATTAACTCCTGCGTCCCATCAACTACGATCACCACGGTGTTATTTTGACGCGAATAAGATCTTTTGGCGTTTGAAATGTGGCGCAAATGTGGTCCTCTACTCTGCCCAAGGTTGTATCACCATAGATTTCCAGCCAACAATCTCTCGGCGCCAAGATAGCTTTTGACAATCTCGCATGGCGCAAGACTTTTCCTCTCGCACTCCCTCACAAGCTTTGCTATGCACCGCCTCATTGCGATGTTTTGGCATCGGGATGCGGGTGTGGCGAAATTGGTAGACGCACCAGATTTAGGTTCTGGCGCCGCAAGGCGTGGGGGTTCAAGTCCCTCCACCCGCACCATTCTGTTTTCATGAACATATCTTGCATCTTGCTCGATCCACCTCTTTGGTTGATCTTGAGAGCTTCACACTTTCACGTTCTGTTTCGTTTCAACGGTCCCTCCACCGTTGTGCGCACCTTGAATTTGCCTTTTGGTTAGCCTGCGCTTGGTACTTTTGAACCATCGCCAACGTCTTGCGGCCGGTGACGGCCTGAATTTCGGTGTCCGTGCAGCCTGCTTCAGCCAACAACCGGGCTGCTGTCTAGCGCCATCCGTGTGGAACACGGCGATTGTCTCCGTGCATGACGCCAATGGCATTGCGAACCTCCTCGACGGTTTCTTGAACGCCCCGCTTGCCGATCGGCTGCGTCAGTTTCTTAGACAGGATATGTTTGCCATTCTAGGGAAGAGGCGCGAGATATGACTGCAATCGCTTCGGGCAGTAGATCCAGATCTTCTGGCCGGCCTTGTCCTGCACAACGCGCATGAACTCGCCGTCGAAGTCATTCCAAATCACTTTGGAGCAATCACCAATGCGTTGACCGGTCCCTACCCCGAGCTCACACGCAGTACGGGCCGTTGTCGCGTCGTGCTTCGCGCGATAGGCCTCATATGCCTCTAACGCCCTGTCCGGCCACGCTTCGTATTCGCTGCCCTTGAGATTAGCGAGATCGACAACGAGGTTCCGATCTATCCACTCAAGATCGACGGCCAGCTTGCATAGAATCGAAAGAATGGCGACGCGCTCATTGGCTTTTGACAAAGTGTCCTGCAGTGCATCACGCGCGGCGCTTGCGACGGAAGCGACACTTATCGTTGTCGCCTAAACTCAAACAGAAATTGAACCAGAGCCTTCGCTATGAAATTACCTCAGGATTCCGGAAAACTGTGACGACGGACACCCTCGATAGGCCGCAGTGCCTTAATAGTGAATGATCAATTTATTCCAAGTGGTTCGGGCAGGTGCATTGCGCTTGCCGTCGCGGGTCGCCCAATATTCGTGGCTGAGCTTTTTGGTATCCGGATTATCCGGTAGACCCGCACAGCACGCCGCAGACAAGTATGTCCCAAATCATCCAGACCGGCCAAACGCAAAAGGCGACATACTAAACCGGTCGTATGCCGCAATTGCAATTCGGCTGGCACCTTCACGTCAGGCAAGTCTGGATGGCTGCATTGCTGAACTGTTGTTGACGCCCCCTTGCCGTTTTGGCGAACCTCAACTTGTTCAACAATGCTAAATGAGCCCTAGGGTCAGGAAATCTCGCCCATGCAGAGATACTTGATCTCAAGGAAGTCCTCGGTGCCGTATTTCGACCCTTCGCGACCCAGGCCAGACTGTTTGACACCGCCAAAGGGTGCAACCTCGGTCGAAATGAGCCCGGTGTTGATACCCACCATGCCCGATTCCAACCCTTCGGCCACGCGCCAGACGCGCGCCAGATCGCGGCTGTAGAAGTATGAGGCCAGACCGAACTCGCTGTCATTGGCCATGGCGATCACGTCATCCTCATCCTCGAACTTGAACAGGGGCGCAACAGGTCCGAAGGTTTCGTCCTTGGCCACGACCATTTCAGATGTGACGCCGGTCAGAACGGTGGGTTCAAAGAACGTACCGCCGAGGCCCGAGCGTTTGCCGCCCAAAGTCACAGTCGCGCCTTTGGAGACCGCGTCCGAGATGTGTTCCTCGACCTTGGCAACAGCTGCGTCGTTGATCAACGGGCCGGTGGTGACACCATCGCCGAAACCGTTGCCCACGTTTAGGGCCTTGGTCTTCTCGGCCAGCTTGGCTGCGAATTCGTCGTAGACGCCCGCCTGCACATAGATGCGATTGGCGCAGACGCAGGTCTGGCCGTTGTTGCGGAACTTGGCGATCATTGCGCCGTCCACGGCGGCATCCACATCGGCGTCGTCGAAGACGATGAAGGGCGCGTTGCCACCCAACTCCAGCGACATCTTCTTGATCGTGCCTGAGGCCTGACGCATCAGGATCTGACCCACGCGGGTCGAGCCGGTAAAGGTGATCTTGGCGACCTTGTCATTGGTGCAGAGCTCATTGCCCACGCGCGAGCTGTCGGTGCCGGGGATGACGTTGAACACGCCCGCCGGGATGCCAGCGCGTTCGCCCAGTACGGCCATGGCCAGTGCCGACAGAGGTGTCAACGTTGCGGGACGGGCCACAAAGGTACAGCCCACGGCCAGTGCAGGGCCAACCTTGCGGGCGATCATGGCGTTGGGGAAATTCCACGGGGTGATCGAGCCCACCACGCCAACGGGCTGTTTCAGCACCACGATGCGCTTGTCCCGCTGGTGGCCGGGGATAACGTCGCCGTAGACACGCTTGGCCTCTTCCGAGAACCATTCGATGAAGGACGCACCATAGAGGATTTCGCCGCGCGCTTCGGCCCAGGGCTTGCCCATTTCGGCGGTCAGGATGGTGGCCAGATCATCGGCGTTTTCCACCATCAGATCGAACCATTTGCGCAGGATTGCGGCGCGCTCCTTACCGGTTTGCGCGGCCCATTCTTTCTTGGCCGCGTAAGCCGCGTCGATGGTCTGCGCGGTGCCCTCGATGCTGACATCGGTCACGTTGGCGATCAGATCGCCAGTCGCGGGGTTGTACACGGGAAACGTCGCCTCGCCCTCGACCCATTCGCCGTTGATATAGGCGCGGGTTTCCAGAAGGCTGGGATCTTTCAGCTCCAGCTTGGTCACTTTGGTATCCAGCATGTTCAGGCTCCTTTGACAGCGTCGATCGAGGCTTCGAGGATATCCATCGCCTCGGCGAAGATTTCGTCCTGCACCGTCAGCGGCGCGAGGAAACGGATTACGTTCCCATATACGCCGCAGGTCAGCAGGATCAATCCGCGCTTGAGCGCCTCGGCGCGCACGGCGTTGGCCATGTCGGGGTTCGGAGCGCTGCCGTCGGTGGTGTTGAACTCGGCGGCGATCATGAAGCCGGGGCCGCGAATGTCGACGATTTCAGGCGTGCGGGCGCGGATCGATTCCAGACGCTGTTTCAGGCGCGAGCCCATCTCGTTGGCGCGGGCGCACAGGTCTTCTTCTTCGATCACGTCCAGCACCGCATGAGCGGCGGCGATGCCCAGCGGGTTACCGCCATAGGTGCCGCCCAGACCGCCGGGTTGTGCAGCATCCATCAGATCGACCCGGCCGGTGACAGCCGCCAGAGGCAGACCGCCTGCCAGACCTTTGGCCATGGTGGTGATGTCGGCGGCCACGTCATAGGCGTCCATCGCAAACAGATTGCCGGTGCGGGCGAAACCCGTCTGCACTTCGTCCGCAATCAGCACGATGCCATGTTCGTCACACAGCGCGCGCAGGCCGCGCATCAACTCAGCTGGCGCGGGGTAGAAGCCGCCTTCGCCCTGAACCGGCTCGATGATGATCGCGGCCACACGGCCCGGGTCCAGATCGGCCTTGAACAGCTTGGTCAGCGCGCCCAGCGAATCTTCGGTCGAGGTGCCGTGCAATTCGACCGGGAAGGGCACGTGATAGGTGTCGGGCATCATTGCGCCAAAGCCAGCCTTATAGGGCTGCACCTTGCCGGTCAGGGACATGCCCATAAACGTCCGGCCATGGAAACCACCGCCAAAGGCGATCACGGCAGGGCGGCCAGTTGCGGCGCGGGCGATCTTGACTGCGTTTTCGACCGCTTCGGCACCGGTGGTCACAAAGACGGTCTTCTTGGTGAAATCGCCCGGCACCTTCTCGTTCAGGCGCTCGGCCAGACGGATGTAGTTTTCATAAGGCAGCACCTGATGGCAGGTATGGGTGAAGTTCGCGGCTTGTTTTTGCACCGCTTCCATCACCTTGGGGTGGCAATGCCCGGTATTCACAACGGCGATGCCTGCGGCGAAATCAATATAGCGCTTGCCCTCGACATCCCACACCTCGGAGTTCGCGGCGCGGTCCACATAGACCTGCGTCTGCATTCCCACGCCCTGCGCGATCGAGGTGTTGCGGCGTTCAGCAATCTGAGCATTCAGCATCTTGCGTCCTTTCGGGTTATCGGGCGCGTGCCCGCAAATCTGACCGCGCGACTGTAATGCCCACAGCCTCAGGCGAAAGCCTGTTTCTTGTGAATCATAAGCCCTTGATTTACGGTCCCGGCACCCCTCAAGTGATGCGGATAGTGAACATGAAGAACGCCAATCAGGATGATCTGACCCTTGGATTACGCCTGCGGACCCTGCGCGAACGCGCGGGCCTGTCGCAGCGGGCGCTGGCTAAGAAATCGGATGTACCGAACTCGACCATTTCGCTGATCGAGTCGGGCAAGATGAACCCCTCGGTCGGGGCGTTGCGGAGGATTTTGCAGGGCATTCCGATCAGTATGTCCGATTTCTTTTCCTTCGAAATCGAAAGCGAACAGACCGTGTTCTACGCCGCCGAAGAGCTGACCGAGATCGGCAAGGGCGGTCTGTCGCTTCGGCAGGTGGGCTCGAATCTCTACGGTCGTTCGATGATGATTCTGCAGGAGACTTATGATCTGGGCGCGGATACGGGCCGAGTCATGTATGGGCACGAGGCCGAAGAGGGCGGTATCGTGATTTCGGGCCGCGTCGAGGTCACGGTGGGCGATCAGCGCAAGGTGCTGGGTCCGGGCGATGCCTATTACTTTGACAGCCGCACGCCGCACCGGTTCCGGCAGGTGGGCCCGGAGAAATGCCGGATCGTCAGCGCCTGCACACCCCCGACATTCTGACCTTCAGCACACAAATCTCAGCACTATGCATCATAGTGTTGCAATATCCGCCGAGTTGATCCACAGTATGGTACATAGTGCGGGAGTTTTCCCGCATGTCTCATCGGGCGACCCCCGCCCAATTCGGAGATTTGAGTTATGAAAAAGAAGCCTGCCACCCTGCCGCGCGGTTATCGCACCTGCACCGCATCGCTTGCCGTTGCCGATGTTCCTGCGGCGCTGGCCTTTTACGAAAAAGCCTTTGACGCCAAGATTCAGGCCTATGACGCGGAAGAGGCCCCCGGCTTTGCCGCCATCAAGATCGGCAACTCGATGCTGTTCGTCACCGCTGGCTGGGGCGCGCATGTCCCCACCGTTCCCGGCACCGTCATCCCCGTTGGCCATCACATGTATGTTGAAGATGCGGATACAGCGCTGGCGACCGCTCTGGAAAATGGCGCAACCCTGATTGCTGACGCAAACGACACCTACTGGGGTGAACGTTGCGCGACCGTGGCCGATCCGTTCGGCCACATCTGGACGCTGGCGACGCGCACCGAGAACCTGAAATCCGAAGACATCAGCGAGCGCCGCAAAGCGCTGTTCCGCGCGATTCAGGATCAGGATGCCGAAGCCGTCGTCGAAACCGCAGAGCCCGTCGAAGAAACCGAGGCTGCTTGAGGCCGGACGAGGTTGGACAACGGACGGATCGTGAGGTACCGGAGTGGGTGTGTTCTTTAACAGGCTAATCATGAACGATGCACCCCTTCCCACTTTCACGATCCGCCAGAACGATCTGGCCATCCTCGCCGCCGAAAACCGGATTGGTGACTACCCGGTCGCCGTGCGCACCGCGCGCGAGGTGGTCAGCGGTGGTTTTGCCAACCAGTCGGCGCACCCCAACACCTGGACAGTCTATTTTCTGGTCGATGGCCAATGGGCGCTGGTGGAATCCACGCGTGGGCTGCGGCGGGAATGGTCCAGCCTGGACCGATTGGAGAAATGGCTGCGCAGTTGCGGCTTCCGATTCTTCTGGGTGCGTAACGATATCGACTTTGTCGAAACGCCCGGCGAAGAGCTTGCCGAGGACGAGGCCGGATAAATCAACTGCCCGCTGACAGCGGGCTTGCACTAATACGCGGTTTTATGTTCCGATGAAGAACGCCGGACCACCACGGCAGTCGCAATCGGCAAGAAAAAAGAGAAGAAACGAAAAATGACCCCCTTTGCGATAACCGGAATCCAGATGCATGTCGGCGCGCTGCAGTCGAATGTTGAGGCGATGCTGCATCGGATCGATGTTATGATGGCGCGGTTCCCCTGGACCCAGATGGCGCTGTTCAGCGAACTGGCCCCTTACGGCCCGCTCGACCGGTTTGCCCAGCCCTTCCCCAACGACGACCTGTCGCGCTTTCAGGATGCCGCGCGGCGCTATGGTATCTGGCTGATCCCCGGCTCGATGTTCGAAAAGCACGAAGACGGGCGGATTTTCAACACCTCGGTGGTGATCAATCCCGATGGTGAGATCGTCTCGAAATACTCGAAGATGTTCCCGTTCAAGCCGTATGAGCAGAGCATCGCGTCCGGAACGGAATTCTGCATCTTTGACGTGCCGGATGTGGGTCGGTTCGGTCTGTCGATCTGCTATGACATCTGGTTCCCCGAAACCACACGCCACCTGACCAGCCAAGGGGTCGAGGTTCTGCTGCACCCGGTTCTGACCGGCACGACCGACCGCGAGGCCGAGTTGTCGATTGCCAAGGCCACCGCCGCGCAGTTCCAGTGTTACGTATTCGACGTAAACGGGCTGGCTGCCGGTGGCGTGGGCCGTTCGGTGGTGGTCGATCCGTCGGCCACCGTGCTGCACCAGTCGGCCGGGCAAGAGGATATCTTCCCCATCGAGATTGACCTTGATCAGGTCCGCCGCCAGCGTGAAGTCGGGATGAAAGGTCTGGGTCAGGTCCTCAAAAGCTTCCGCGACCGCGAGGCGGATTTCCCGGTTTACGACCGGACCAGTGGGGCGGATGCTTATTTGCGTACGCTGGGCCCGCTGCGCATTCCGCAAAAAGGCGACATTGCGGGCGTCGCCGCGTCCGACCCCAGAACGGCGCTGGGATACACCGAAGCCGCCGCGTCAAAGCCCGACAATCTGTATCTCTACAAAGGGCGTTCAGGCACAGACTGATACCGGTGCAGCTTTTTGGTATCGGCAGAAAGGAAAATCTTCATGCACGGCATTTCCGATGGCGAAAAGCTCCATTCCATCTCGGATTACTACAGCGCCTCACAACTGAGGGCAGACCGATGGAGCGCGCTGCGAGAAACGGCCGAGTCGCTGGATCAGGGCGGTCGCGATAAAGACCGCGACCGCGCCCGGAATTTGCTGCAGGCGCTTGCGCCGATCGAGATGTATTTTGCCTTTCCCGGCGGATCGGCTTTCGACTATCTGCGCCGTTTGCTGGATCATGGTAACTTCGCTGATTTCTCGACCGCTGTGCGGCGGGTCTCGCGGGCACTGACCTCGGGGGCCTATCGCCGCCGCTCGATCCCTTTGATCGCGGATGAAACCGAAGGCGATGAATTCGAGGATGAGGCGGCGCAAAGCCATGAAGCCCGCGCGCTGGGGCGACCGTATTTCGAGGTGATGATCGTCGACAATGTCAACGAGCATCAGGAACGGTTCCTGCAATCCAGCCTGCAACGGATGCGCCGCAGCGAAGACCCGTTCATCTATGAGACGGTCGTGGTGCCCAGCGTCGAAGACGCGCTGATCGGGGTTCTGTTCAACCAGAACGTTCAGGCCGTCATTGTTCGCCCGGGCCTCAGTCTGAAATCCAAGAATGAAACCAACGTGTTGGGGCGCTATATCAGCCTTTATGGCGAAGGCGCTGATCTGGATGCGCTGTCGCCGTCCGAATACGGCCCCGAGACCTGCCGCCGGATCGGCATGTTGCGCCCGGAACTTGATGCTTACCTGATCACGGATCGATCGGCCGAGGATATCGCCGGGCTTGATCTGGGCCTGTGTCGGAGGGTGTTCTACAATCAGGAAGACTTTCTGGAACTGCACCTGAATATCCTGCGGGGTGTGCAGCGGCGCTACAAGACGCCATTCTTTACCGCACTCAAGGAATATTCCAAACAGCCCACCGGCGTATTCCACGCCATGCCGATCAGCCGCGGTAAATCGATCAGCCGCAGTCACTGGATTCAGGATATGGGGGCGTTCTACGGCTCGAACATCTTCATGGCCGAAACTTCGGCCACGTCTGGCGGGCTGGATTCACTGTTGGAACCGCGCGGCCCGATCAAAGAGGCGCAAGAGGCCGCCGCACGCGCCTTCGGTTCGAGGCAGACATTCTTTGCCACCAACGGCACCTCGACCTGCAACAAGATCGTGGTGCAGGCGCTGGTACGCCCCGGTGACATCGTGCTGGTCGACCGTGACTGCCACAAGTCGCACCATTACGGCATGGTGCTGGCCGGGGCGAGCGTGGTCTATATGGACAGCTATCCGCTGCATGATTACTCGATGTACGGCGCGGTGCCGATCCGCGAGATCAAGCACAAGCTGCTGGCCCTGAAGGCCGAAGGCAAGCTGGATCAGGTGCGTATGGTACTGCTGACCAACTGCACCTTTGACGGTATCGTCTACAACGTCCAACGCGTGATGCAGGAATGTCTGGCGATCAAGAAAGACCTTGTGTTTCTGTGGGATGAGGCCTGGTTCGGCTATGCCCGTTTCGCCCCCAACACCCGGGTGCGCACCGCCATGCGTTCCGCCAACCTGTTGCGTGAACAATTCCGTACCGCTGAGCACGCCGAAGCTTACGCCGCCCAGCAGGCCGAGTTGGAAGGCGCGGATGATGAGACATTGCTGAACACCCGCCTGATCGCGCCGCCGGACGCGCGGGTGCGGGTCTATGCCACGCAATCGACACACAAGACGCTGACCGCGCTGCGGCAGGGCTCGATGATCCACGTCAACGACCAGCAATTCAAAGGCGCGGTGGAAGAGGCCTTTCACGAGGCCTACATGACCCACACCTCCACCTCGCCCAATTACCAGATCATTGCGTCTCTGGATGTGGGCCGCAGGCAGGTCGAGATCGAAGGCTATGAGTTCGTCCAGCGACAAGTCGAAAGCGCCATGGCGATCCGTCGGGCGGTGACGACCCATCCATTGCTCAGGAAATACTTCCGGCTGGTCACCGCGGGCGACATGATCCCCGAGGAGTACCGCGAAAGCGGCATGACCAGCTATTTCGACCCGGATCAGGGCTGGGCAGACGTCTGGGATTGCTGGGCCAAGGACGAATTCGTTCTGGATGCCACCCGCATCACCCTGCATGTGGGCGCGACGGGCTGGGACGGGGATACGTTCAAGACCAAGATCCTGATGGATAAATACGGCATCCAGATCAACAAGACCTCGCGCAATACCGTGCTGTTCATGACCAATATCGGCACCACGCGCAGCTCGGTCGCCTATCTGATCGAGGTTCTGGTCGAGATCGCCAAGGAACTGGACGATCTGATGGACGACGCGTCCAAGATGGAAAAGCGCGCCTTCGAAAAACGCGTCAAAAACCTGAGTGAACACGTCCCACCGCTGCCTGATTTCAGCCGCTTCCACGACGCGTTCCGCTGTGTTGACGGCACCGAAGCCGGGGACATCCGCACCGCGTTCTTCCTGTCTTATGACGAGGATAATTGCGATTACGTGGAACCCGACAAGGACATGCTGGATCGGCTGGAGGCGGGCGAGGAAATGGTCTCGGCCACATTCGTGATCCCATATCCGCCGGGCTTTCCCATTCTGGTGCCGGGGCAGGTGATCAGCCCCGAAATTCTCAAATTCATGCAAGAGCTGGACGTGTCGGAAATCCACGGTTTCCGCGCCGACCTGGGCCTGCGCATTTTTACCGAAGACGCTTTGAAATCAGTCAAGAAAACATAAGGGACTGGGAGGACCATATGCCAAAGAAGGTGCTGAAGAACATCTCGGAAATCCGCCGGTATTTCCACACCAACAAGGACCCGATCTATTTCGTGTCGGCGACCAATTTCAACCTGTTGGGGCTGGATGAATGGGTGAAAAACTTCACCTATATCTGCTACATGGATTGCTTTGACGGGCGGCATCCAAACGTGTTTGTCCCTTCCGAGATGCCGCATGACGAATTTCAGTCGATCGAAGACATCAACAACTATTTGCTGCAGCACAAAGAGGTCATCGACCTGATCAAGCGGCGCGGCGGCAAGCCCAAGTTTGTGTTCCTGATGTTTGATGAAACGACCGAGAAGCTGGTCAAGGAACTGGGCGGTCAGCTGTGGTTCCCCAAGGCCAAGCTGCGCACGAAATGCGACAACAAGATCGAAACCGTTCGCATCGGCAACAAGGCCGGCGTGCCGTCGGTGCCCAACACCCTGAGCGTGGTCAAAAGCTATGATCACTTGCAGAAAATCTGTGACAAGGCCGGGCTGGGGCACGATCTGGTGTTGCAATCGGCCTTTGGAGACAGCGGCCACACCACCTTCTTCATCAAGTCCGAGGCTGACTTCAACAAGCACAAAGACGAGATCATCGGCGAAGGTGAGATCAAGATCATGAAGCGGATCGACTGTCGCGGCGCGGCGATCGAGGCTTGTGCAACCTCCGAGGGCACCATTGTGGGCCCGCTGATGACCGAGCTTGTGGGCTTCAAGGAACTCACCCCCTATCGCGGTGGCTGGTGCGGGAACGAAATCTTTTCGACCGCCTTCCCGCCCAAGGCCCGCGAACAAGCGCGTCAATTGACGTTCCAATTCGGTGAAGAGTTGCGCAAATCCGGCTATCGCGGCTATTTCGAGCTCGACTTCCTGATCGACAAGAAAACCGGAGAGATCTGGCTGGGTGAACTGAACCCGCGTATCACCGGGGCCAGTTCGATGACCAACCACGCGGCCTTTGCCCATGCGGACGCGCCATTGTTCCTGTTCCACCTGCTGGAATTCACGAAGAAACCGTTCGAGTTGGATGTTGAGGAACTCAACGCACGATGGGCCGACCCGGACATGATCGACAGCTGGTCGCAGATGGTGATCAAGCATACCGATGACAGCGTCGACCGCATCACGCAGGCGCCGCAATCGGGCATCTACAAGATGCTGGAAGATGGTCGCGTCGTGTTCGACCGCTTCGACTATCACCGCCGCGCGGTTGGCGAGAATGAGGCGTTCTTCCTGCGCATCTCGAATGTCGGCGATTACCGCTATGAAGGGGCGGATCTGGGCATTCTGGTGACGCGCGGGCGGTCGATGACCAAGGGGTTCAAGCTGACTGAAACCTCGAAGAAATGGATACACGGGATCACCTCGGCCTACGCAGCAGAGCCGCTGCCTGCGGCACAACCGATGGAAGACCCCGCCTTCAAAATCATGTAGAAAGCCCCATGGCGCTTGTTTTTCGCTCAATCGACGAGGAACAGCCCGGCCCCAAGCTGGCCGGGCTGTTTGCCGAATACTGGCCCGCCTACCGCAAATGGTGGGCGCAGGAGGGGTATTCGGCCCGCCCCACCTATCGCGAATGCCTGCGGGCGCTTGAACGGCACATGCCCGAGATTGTGCCGCTGTATGACGAGGTGGTCGAACTGGTCGGCGGCAGCGACAGTCAGGCGCGGTTCCTCAGCTTCTATTGCCCGCCGAAATACCTGTCGGGCTGCAGCCAGGCGATCTGGCGCGGCAAGACGCCGTTTCTGGTGCGCAATTATGATTATCACCCGAAAACCTTCGATGCAGCGATGCTGAAAACCCGCTGGGACGGGCGCGGTGTGATCGGGATGAGCGACGGCATTCTGGGCCTACTCGACGGGATAAATGATGCCGGTCTGACGGTGTCCCTGACCTTCGGCGGGCGGCGCGAGGTCGGAGACGGGTTCGGCGTGCCACTGATCCTGCGCTATGTGCTGCAGACCTGCGAGACCACAGCAGAGGCGGTCGATGCGCTCTGCCGCATCCCCTGCCACATGAGCTACAACGTCACCGTTCTGGACGCCAAATATAACCACAGCACGGTATATCTTGCCCCCGACCGCCACCCGCAAATCTCGGACGTGCCGGTGGCGACGAACCATCAGGGCCATGTGGAATGGTCCAAACATGCACGTTTCACCGCGACCGTTGAACGCGAACGTTTCCTGCTGAACCGCCTGAACCAGCATCCCGAAAGCGAAAAACGGTTCATTGATGCCTTCTTGCGCCCGCCGCTTTATTCCACCGCATTCAAGTCCGGCTTCGGCACGCTTTACACAGCCGTCTACCGGCCCGCCAAAAAGCAGCTGCAACTGTTTTGGCCCGGGTCATCATGGGAGCTGTCGCTGGGTGAGTTCACTGAAAGTGAAAGAGTCATTCTGCTTCCGGACGCCACTCCGCAAAGTGTTTAGCACGAAATCTGATTTTTGCGTTTCATCGGCACTTGGACTGAAGGTCTCTCGGGGTTGGAATGCGGTTCGAACACAGTCAGCACTCAGGTATGCGCTCTTGGACAGAGAATTCCGTGGGATTCTCGGGTTGGCGAAATCCTTTGTCCAGCAGACCCAGCTTCAATTCGACGGTGTTAAGACTGGGTCGACAGGCACCGCGCTGACCATTGATAAAAGACGCACCGATACGCGAAGCGGTCCCGAACTATTCTTGTTTCAGTTGGGCATGTTAATGGGGGCCAGAACTTCCTCCACGACAGTGGCAAAGTGGGCCGCGCCTACCGGCAGGACTCTATAGTTGAAATCAAAGCGTGGGTTGTGCAGTGGCACGACCGTCTCTCCAGGTTTGTTGGTGCCGATACAGGTAAAGCAACCCCGACGTGCTTGCGCCAGAAAAGCGAAATCCTCGCCACCCTTCGCCGGTGGACGTTTCATCATCACATTGTCCTCGCAACAACGGTGATGACGGCGTGCAAACCGAAATCAGTCGGTGTGCCTGCGTGAAACTGTGTGACCGAAATCACGTCACTTTCCAACGGATCAATGCGACGTGAGTGGATCGTCCGGAGCGACAAGGCAACCTGCGTCCCCGCAAGCAGCGGTCAACGGCGTGGCGCGGACGCGGCGTGCCCGCCCTTGCCCGTTACCTTGATTGAAAACCGACGTGTCTGAGACAGGTATTTAATCGCACCCAGCGGCGTAGCGGTATCTCCGTCATGGCCGCAGCCATGCATGACGCCGGGTACCGTCGAGGCCGATGGCGTCTCTCCCTGGCCTTCCTTTGGCAGCGCGTCCATGTCGGCCCGCAAGGCTACCGCGCGGTTGCCATCGCCGGCGCGCAGAGTTGCGACAATGCCGGTCTCGGTCAGACGTTCGAACGGGCTGCCCCATTCCGTCAGGCGCCGGGCGACGAAGTCCGAGGTTTCGAACTCCTTGTACGCAAGTTCGGGGTTGGCATGGAGACGCCGACGCCAGCTGGTCATCTCATTGGCAAAAGCCGGAATTTCGGCAGGAGGAGGCATAATAAAACCCCAAGCTTTGAAAAAGCTCCGCCCTTTGCCCGCGCTCAAAAGCAGAGGGCGGAGAATGTACCTGAGATCAATCGTCCTGAATGGCTGCAAGCGCCTTGTTCATCCGGGCTTTTCTGACCCGCATGATGATCGTGACCCCCGTCAGGATCAGGATTGTGAGCGAAATCGGACGTCGGAAGATGATCCAGAGGCCGTGCTTGGCGCGTCAGCCGAAGCTAATTGGCGTTGATAGCGGAGTTGCCGCCATGTCCGTTCAGCTCGAAGATGCTTCTGACGCCATAACGAATGAGGCCATCCACGATTTCTGAAACACCGCCGCAAATGCCTCGGCGGACAAGGCGATTCCCGCAGTCGTATTCTGAAAATGGGTAGTATGACCAAAGGGCAGCGCTGGCACGGTAACGCAACCTGTTTGCTCAGCCAGATGTTTTGCCAGCGCATCTTCCAGTCGGTAGTCTCCCATAGTTGTAAACAACCGAGCGGTTCGGTCGGACCGACCGGGATCAGAAAGGGCTTACCAGCCGCGAAGGCAGCGCATGCATTCAAACTAGTGGATGCCGCAAGCTCGGTCATTGCGCGGTCTCCACGGTTACGGCGTATTGCGCGACAGATCATCAGCTCCGGACAAAATGCCCAACGTGACTCCGGACTTCATGTTCGCTCGACGTTGGGTACTTGTGTTTACTTTCGCTACCGCCGTTTTGACGAGGTCTGCGGTTTCGGCGCGGGGTACGCAGATTATTGCGCTATCGTTCGCCATGATCAGATCGCCTGCATGGACCACTACACCACCGTAGCTCACTGGCAGGTTGAGGCTGCCAGAGGGTCCGGTCCGGCGTGTGGTGGTGGGTGAAACGCCATAGGACCACACCGGAAAATCGTGTTTGCGGATTTCGTCGGGATCACAAATCGGGCCATCGACAATGGCACCCGCTCATGAAACTGCGGAGCTCGGTGAAGGCGCAATTTTCCGAGCCAGATTCAATCGGTCCGAGATTGACACGCAGTCTGGACGTCATGAGGCAGAGGTCGAAGTCGCGAAACTGGCTGATGGCCCCATCAGTTGCAGACGTGGGCTATATCCGGTCGGACAGTAGGACCTTGGCCAATGTGCCCTTCTGAAGTGCAAAGATGTGCTCATCATCGTGGCAAGCATCCGCCGCCAGCTATGTGAACCGGCATTCGTGGAACGCCTTGGGCTCAACATTGCTGACTTCAACACCATCGTCGTCAGGTCCCGCGGCCATTTCAGGGCCGGATTCGACGAGTTTTTCACGCCGGACCGTGGTGTCGAAATCGACGGCCCGGGCCTGACCTCACCCGAGTTGTCCAGAATAGACTTCAAAAAGACCCCACGCCCGATCCATCCGATTGATCCGAGTGTCGAGTGGTCGGCGCAATCAATCGGTTTTGTCACTGGTGAGAGGAAAAGATTGGCAGGGTTGATCTTTTGCATCCGAGTTTCGCTTGCCCTGCAAAATTGATGAACTCTTTTCTCCACGGACACTTCACACAGAAAAAACAGCCCGTTCTTGGAAGCGCCCTAGAGCAAATCTTGTCAACATCGTATGTGACGAGCGATCGACTATCCCGCCCGCTCTGACACCCCGGCCCACCAGGAATCGCAAATTCCGGGCGTCAAACGTGCCGCGAGACCTATACCGATGAGTTCGGTTTGCACCGGTTGGGAAATCTCACTAACCGCCAGTTCTGACCCGACGGTTTGAATCAGGAACCCGGCACCATGCTTGCCGCGAACGTGGCCTTTCAAACGATAAAGCGATTCCGGTCGACAGTTCAGTACGTGTAACAGTTCCGCTTGCTCAAAGGACTTAGGCCCACTGAATGACCATTTTACATAGGCCGGATGCGTGATTTCGGTTTCGTCTGCAAGGTCTTGTCCTGTCAGCAGAAGCTGCTCGATCCCAATTTGGTCGCTTGCCATAACTTGCGCATCAGGTTTCAAAACCGACAATTCGGTGCGAAGGTCAGCGCTTAACGGCGATTTGCTAACAGCAATCATCTGAGCGCAGGCGATCTGATGTTTGTACTGTGTCGCGATCAGCGGATCGCGGCTCAGAGCTTTGAATTGAAGGCCATCCACAACCGTGACGATTCCAGCATGTATCAGATCGGGCTCAGCATGAGCGACGTTTGCGATACGGGCAGGATCAGCAATGCCGCTGGCTTCGATAATCATGTGGTCTGGTCGGGGGCACCGATCCAAAACATCGCCGACGGCAAGGAACAGGTCCGCGCCCATGGTGCAGCACACGCAACCATTGGACAGCTCCAATGTGTCTTCCGTGGCCGAGACCAGCAATTTGGCGTCAATGTTGATGGCGCCAAAGTCGTTCACCAAAACCAGAATACGCAACCCATGGTTCGATCCCAGAATCCGGTTTATCAGGGTCGTTTTCCCAGCGCCAAGATATCCGCCGATCACTGTCAGAGGCAAAAGGTTCATAGGCGATGAACCTCGCCGCCCAGAACAGTGCCCAGAACCTGGATATCTTTCAACTCGCTCGGATGTACAGCCAAAGGATCATCCTTCAGGATTGCAAAATCTGCGCGTTTTCCCGTTTGAATCGAGCCGATCTCGTTATCCATTTTCAAGGTTTGCGCGGCCCCTAGCGTGATTGCATAAAGCGCTTCTTCAACGGTGACGCGCTGTGTCGGACCCAAAGTTTCTCCGCTCATGGTCTGACGGTTGACAGCGCACCATGCGGTGAACAGAGGACCCATCGGCGTGACCGGCGCGTCAGAGTGAATTGCGGTGACAACCCCTGCATCCAGACAGTCCCGCACGGCGTCCATCGCGCGGGCCCGATCCGGACCAATGGTCAACGCGGCATGCTGATCGCCGAAATACCAGATATGGTTGGCGAAGATGTTGCACGCGACACCCAGTTCGGCAGCACGGCGAAACATGGCCTCATCCATCATCTGACAGTGTTGCAGCACATGGCGCGCGCCGGGCCATGGGTATTTGCGCGCGGTGGCTTCCAAGGCGTCAAGCGTCACCTCCGCGGCCTCGTCCCCGTTCACATGGATATGCATTTGCAACCCGCGCTTTTGCATCTCTTCGCAAAGCTGGAAGATCTGGTCGGGGGCGGTGTTCCACAATCCGTTTGGCTGGCCGCCGATGTAACCGGGCGCACGCACGCGCGCTGTCCAGCCTTGTATCGAACCATCGGTCATCAGCTTGACCGCACCCAAGCGCAACTTGTCAGTCGAGCGTTTGCGCATCGCAATCGCCTGATCCGCGATATCAACCGGAGCGCCCCCCATTGCACCCAACGCAGGGACCAGACGGGCAGGAAACGAGGCGCTATTGGTCGCGGCAATCAGGCGGGTGACGTCGTCTTCCGTGAGGGTGGCAAACAGATCCGTAACGGTGGTTACACCCGCGCGTTTGCACACCTCTCCATAGGATCGAATGGCTGCATCCGTTTGCGTCAGCGCGCGAAAATCGATGCCCGTGCGCCGCATGATCGGGAACATGGCGGCCATCTCCTGCAGCTCGCCGGTTGGCTGCCCGTCCGCGCCCTTGATCACGCCCTCAACATTTGTCTCCGCGCTGTATCCGGCCAGGGCCAAAGCCGCGCTGTTCGCACAGAGCAGATGAAAATTCGAGAACAGGATCGCGATAGGTCGGTCTGTGCTGACCTGATCCAGATGATGCCGGCTCAAGCGCTCAGTCGTCAGAAAGATCGGATCAAAGCCCCACCCCACCAATGGCGCATCCGGCGGCAGACTCGCCTCGAATGCCCTCAGACGTTCGATCACCTGCTCAATGTCGGTCATGCCCTGGTGCAGGTGCCCTTGCGGGTCGATCCTGTCGTGGTAACCACAATAAGCATAGTCCCACATCGCACCGGCCATCATATGCGCGTGGCCTTCAACAAATCCGGGCATCACTACAGCGTCGGTCAGATCGATATGAGCGTCAGCCCCGCCCCACGGTTCCGCGCAATCGGAGCCTCCAACAGCCAAAACGCGCCCGTCCCGTACCGCGACATGGGTCGCATGGGGAAGGTTGCGGTCCATCGTCACGACCGATTTCGCATGAAAAAGGAGCGTTTCGCCCATATGCCTCTCCTGCCGTTTCCAAACAGCTATCCAAGCTTGGTGGCTTGGAAAAATAGAATTAGTATCAGAGTATCATACAAAAAATACAGGATAGGCCGTGCGCTTTACCCTCAAACAGCTTCAGTATTTCGACGCGGCTTTGCGTACCGGATCAATCGCCCGTGCATCGGTCGAGATGAATATTTCGCAGTCTTCGATCACCGCCGCCATTGATATGATCGAAAGCACCACCCAGACCGAACTGCTCCGGCGTATGCCCGCCAAGGGTATCGTCCCGACCGATAAGGGCATCGAAATCGGCGCGCGCATCCGGGTGTTTCTGGAACAAGCGCGCATCTTCGAATCCGATCTTTTGACCCTGACGGGCGATCCGGCAGGAACTTTGCGGCTGGGTTGTTACGCCCCCACGGCACCTTACGTATTGCCACCGATCCTGAAACGCATCTCGCACGACTTCCCGAATATCCGCGTCGAGATCAAAGAGGGCGATATGCTCAGCATTGCCGAGATGCTCAATAGCGGCGTTGTCGATCTGGCCCTGACATATCGCCGTGCAGCGCCCAAAGCCCAACCCTTTTTGCCGATGTTCAAGGCTGCACCCATAGCGATGATCCCGGATGTTTCGCATCTTGCCCAAAAGGCGCAGGTCACGCTGTCCGATCTGGCCGACTTACCGATGATCCTTTTGGACCTGCCCGGCGCTCCGGACTATTTCGAGGCACTTTTTACCGCAGAGGGGCTGCGGCCCCGCGTCGCCCACACCACCAAAAGCTCATCGGTGCTGCGCGGAATGGTTGCTGCAGATCTCGGCTATGCCATTCTCAACATCTGCGGTCCGCTGGATCGCAAGGGGCAGAACGGATATGTGGCAAGACCGATCTCAGGGGATCAGGACGCCCCGTTTTATGGGGTCGCATATACGGGCGCAGGCAAACGGTCGGCCCTTGTGCGCAAAGTGCTGGAAACCTGCAAGGAAATCTCGGATCGGGGTGGGTTTGACCATTTGTTGACCTCACCCGCGATGCCTGCGGCGCAATAACCCAAAAAATGTTAGAATACCCTAAGAAAACAATTGTTTTCTGCATCAATAAGGTTTGGTTAGCGTCTGCCTGACCCACTCACGGGACTGCAGGGCCTGAAAACCTTGTGCTTGTCCGGATTCGGTGCGCTGGGATTTGCAGAATTCAACCGACCCGTACTAGGCTTGCGGAAACACGATAAAACCGGGGCAGCGCACGGCACGATCAGACAACAAGAACGCACCAACAAGGAGGACTTCATGAAAATTTTGAATTTGAAAACCGCGACAGCGTCAGTGCTGGCATTCGCGATAAGCGCAACAACCGCACTGGCCGCCGATATTACGATGAATGTAGGCTTTGGCGCACCCGAAGAGTCTCTGTACGGTCGGTTTGGCAAGATTTTTCAGGAAAAAGTGGCCGAGCACACGGACGGCGCGATCGAAGTCAAGCTGCGCTGCTGCAACCAGATTTCCAGCGAAGATGAAGCGTTCAAGGCCATGCAGCTGGGCACGGTGGACGGGTTCTTTATCACCGCCAACAACGTCTCTCCCCATTGGCCGCTGATGGATGTGACGGTCCTGCCCTACATCTTCCAGAACGCCGAGCATTTGGACCGGGTGCTGAATGGTGACGTTGGCCAGCAGATGAAAGACCAATTGCAGGCCGACACCAGCGTGCATCTGCTGGCCTTTGGTCCGGCGCTGTATCGCGATTTCTACAACTCGGTGCGCCCGGTGAACACGATGGCCGACATGGAAGGTTTGAAAATCCGCGTGCCGAAAAACGAGGTGATGATCGCCACATTCGAAGCCTTTGGCGCAAACCCCGTGCCGCTGGCGTGGTCGGAAACTCCCACGGCGCTGCAGACCGGAACGGTCGATGGTGGCGACAACGGCACCTCCTTCATCCGCGACATGAAGTTCTTTGAGTTCGAGCCGCATCTGGTCATCCTCGAACATTTCGTGGCCTTCGCGCCTCTGTTCGCGTCGGACAACTTCATGAAGAAGTTGAATGACGAACAGCGCGCTCAGATTCTGGCTGCCGCTGAAGCGGCAGGTGCCGAATTTGCCGCTCAGGTCGCGAGCGAGACCGAAGAGGTTCGCGCATGGCTGGTCGAAGAAGGCGGCATGGCGCGTACCGATCCGGACCGCACAGACTTTATTGCCGCCGCCCAAGGCGTGCAGCAGGAGTTCGCGGAAAAACGCGGCGAGGATTTCATCACGCTGGTGAACGCCATTCAGGCTGCGGCCCAATAAACAAACCGGGCGCCACAAGGCGCCCTTTTTCGGCCCGGCAATCGGACGAGGGACAATCATGGCTGCACTCAAGTGGCTCGAACGGCATTTCGAGGAACTGATTTGCTGCACCTGTCTGGCGGTGATCGCCGTGGCGGTTTTTGCGCAGGTGGTGGCGCGCTATGTGTTTCAGGTTGCCTTGCACTGGACCGAGGAAACCGCCGCCATGTGCATGGTCTGGGCGGTTTACATGGGCGCATCGCTCTGTGTGCGCGAGCGGTTTCACATCCGCATCATGGTGGCCGTGCAGGCGCTGCCAACCGGCTTTGGCAAGATCGTCATTTTCATCGCCGACATCTTCTGGGCCTTCTTCTGCCTGTTCATGCTGCGGATCAGCTGGGATTATCTGGCCGTCTTCTGGCGCTTTCCTGAAACCAGCCCCAGCCTGGGCATCAACCAGTTCTACCCGCAAACCATTCTGGTGATCGGCTACGCGCTGATGCTGATCCGTCTGGCACAAACCTATGTCAACTGGTGGCGTGACGGGCGAAACGGCCTGCCGGGTATGCTGGCCGAGGAATGGGAAGCGACCACCAAGGATCAGGAGCATCAGATATGAGTGCTCTGATGGCTCTCGCCATCGCCTTTGTCCTGCTGACGGTCATTGGCGTGCCGCTGTTTGTCTCGGTCGGTCTGACAACGGCGCTGGCGCTGTATCTGATTGATATCCCCTACACGCTGATGGCGCAGACCGGCTATGGCAGCCTGACGCCCTTTCCCCTGCTGACCATTCCGCTGTTCGTGCTGGCTGGGCGATTGATGGAGGTGGGCGGCATGGCCACCCGCATGATCTCAATCGCGACCAACCTTGTGGGGGCCTATCGCGGGTCAATGGGATTGGTGACGGTGTTCGCCTGCATGTTGTTTGCCGCGCTCTCAGGCTCGGGCCCTGCCACCACGGCGGCGATTGGGTCGGTCACGGTTCCGGCCATGAAACGCGAAGGCTATGACGTGCCCTTCGCCGCCGCCATTACTGCCAGCGCGGGCGCATTGGGCAGTCTTATCCCACCTTCGAACCTGCTGATTATCTACGGGCTGGTCTCGGAAACCTCGATCCCGCGCCTGTTTCTGGCGGGGCTGATCCCGGGACTGATGGTCACGATCCTGCTGATGATCACCACTTACATCGTCGCCCGTCGGCGCGGGTACGGAGGCGACGGCGAGCGGTTCTCATGGGGTCCTTTCCTGCGTGCGGCGTGGGACGGCAAATGGTCCATCGGCGCGCCGGTTCTGATCCTTGGCGGCATCTACGGCGGGGCCTTCACCCCAACCGAGGCCGCAGGTGTGGCCGTGTTCTATTCGCTGTTCGTGGGTTTCTTCATTTACCGCGAACTGACGATCAAAAAGCTGATCGAGGCGCTGCGGTTTACCTCTCTGCTGACTGGCATCCTGATCCTGCTGACACCCACGCTGGCCTTCGGACAACTGACCGCGTTCTATGACGTGCCAACGGCCGTGCAAGACGGCATAACCTCGATCACCGAGAACAAATTCCTCGTGCTGTTGCTGATCGGCGTGTTCTACATCTTCATCGGCACATTCATGGAGTCACTGGCCCAAATCGTCCTGTTCACCGCCGTGTTCCTGCCGCTGGTCAGCTCTCTGGGCGTTGATCCGGTGATGTTCGGCATCTTCACCGTCATCACCTGCGAGATCGGGTTCCTGACGCCGCCCTTAGGTGCAAACCTCACCGTTGCGGCCCGGATATCCGGCATCTCGATAGAACGCATATCCGTCGCGGTGCTACCGTTCATTCTGGCCTATGTCATCGGTATGGTGATCCTGATATTCTTCCCCGACCTCACCACCTTCCTGCCCGACTGGCTATACGGAGAAGCGAAATAGGAGGCGCCCCATGTTCGATCTTGTTTTGAAAGGCGGCACCATCGTCGATGGCACGGGACAGGACGGCTATGTGGGCGACGTGGCGGTCACAGGTGAACAAATCGCCGCCGTGGTTCCTGCCGGAGAGCTTCCGGCGCAAAAGGCTGCGCAAGAGATCGACGTCTCGGGTCTGGTGGTGGCTCCGGGGTTCATCGACATGCACACCCATTCCGATTTCACCCTGATCGCGGATGGGCGCGCGGAAAGCCAGGTGCATCAGGGCGTGACAACCGAGGTGATCGGCCAATGCGGCATCAGCTGCGCGCCGGTCAACACGCCCGGTGACATCAGCCGCGTCGCGCCTTGGTACACCGATCAGGCCAAGCATGACACATGGCTGGGCTTCGGTGACTACCTGGACGTGCTGGACGCCACGGATCTGGGGGTGAACGTGATGGCCTTTGTCGGCCACGGCACAGTGCATCGCGCGGTTCTGGGCGATCAGTTGCACCCGGGTGAGGCCGAGGAGGTTGCCGAAATGGCGCGTCTGGTCGATCAGTGCATGGACGAAGGCGCGGGCGGCTTTTCCTCGGGTCTGGAATACTTCCCCGGCAGCCTTGCTGCGCCCGAGCATCTGGTGCCGATGTGCGAGGTTGCGGCCAAGTACAAACGCCTCTACGCCACCCATGTGCGCAACCGCGATACGCATTACGATCTGGGTTTTGCCGAAGCCATCGCCACCGCACGCCAATCTGGTGCCAAGCTGCAGATCAGCCATATCCAACCCAAATTCGGCGCGCCGGATTACGCGATGGATCATACGCTTGAGATGATCGAACTGGCGCGTCGCCACGACGTAGACATCGCGTTTGATGTCATCCCGCATGACTGGAACCACACGCTGATGGCCGCGATCCTGCCGAAATGGGCACAGGCGGGATCGGTCGATGATGTGCTGAAACGGCTGGCCGATCCTGAGTGCCGTGAAAAGATCAAGGCCAACCCTCAACCCATGTGGCTGATCGTCAAGGCCGAGAAATGGTCAGACATCATCCTGCTGAACGCCACCGTCAACAAGGACATCGTTGGCACCGACTTTGCCGAGATCGGGCGGATGCGCAACTGCCATCCCTATGATGCGGTGCTGGATATCCTGCTGGAGGAAGGCGAGAACTTGATGGCCTGCATGTGGTCCTCCAGATCCTTCCGCAACTCGGATGTGGAACTGTGTCTGGACCAACCGGAATGTGCCGTTATTTCTGACACGGTCGCAATCGCAAATGAGGGCATTCTGAAAGACCACATCGGCTCTTTGTCGGGCTATGGTTGGGCAGCTCGGTTCTTGCAATTCTATGTGCGCGACAAAGCCGTGCTCACGCTCGAACAAGGTGTGGCCAAGCTGACCTCGATACCGGCCCAGCGGCTGGGCCTAAAAAACCGCGGGTATCTGGCCAAAGGACAAAAGGCTGACATTTGCGTGTTCGACCAGACCAACATCGCCAGCAACGCAACGGCTAGGAACCCAAGAAAGTATGCATCTGGTATCGCTCATGTTCTTGTAAATGGACAAATGGCGATGAGGAACGGTCGGCGAACGTCTAACAACTCAGGTCAGGTTTTGCGTGATTTCAGCGTAACATCGTAATCCTGCTCACCAGGTGATGTGGTCATGGTCACGCCAATGAGATTACATCCGCTGCCGGCCAGCCCTCTATCCGGGCTCCAAGCGGCGGTCAGCCCGTCTCCGATTATGTGGCATGGAGGGACAGGCTTAAGGCTCAGGCACTGTGCCGCAAACACGGGATCCGTGATGCCACGTTCTAACAATACAAGGCGAAGTTTAGCGGCATGAACGTGTCGGATGCGAAGACGTTGCGTGCGCAGGAATGAGGCACAAGCGCCAATGGTTCGAACGCCGCGCCGAATGGGCACAACCGTCTGAAACGGATGTTGGCGGAAGCCATGCTGAATAACGCCGCACTCAAGGTTCTTGCGACAAAAAACTATTGGCGCCCGATGTCAAAAATCGAGCTGTGTCGGGTGTTATGGATCGACACGGCCTGTCTGAACGTCCCTTGCCCGACAACACATGCAAAGCATGTGTGAGAGGGGGCGTGTGAGCAGCGCGAAGGTGATGGAAGAGATCAAGGTCACCGACATTCTGACCAAGGACGGAACTGTCACGGGCGTTATCACCAATCAGGGCACAATTAATGCCGAGATCGTGGTGAATTGCGGTGGCCAGTGGGCGTGACAATTGGGCAAGATGTGCGGTGTCAATGTGCAGCTACACTCGGCTGACGGTATTACGTCGTGACCGAGCAGATTGAGGGCGTGCATCCCGCCCTGCCCGTTCTGCATGTCCCTGACGGCTATATCTATTTCAAAGAAGAAACTGGTGGTCCGGTCATGGGTGGCTTTGAGCCGAACGCCAACGGGTGAATTACTTTGCACCGAAAGCGAAAAGCCCGAAATCCAGTACAGCTTTGGCCGCCGGAACTGGCACGATGCGGTGGCTGCCGAACACAAGAACACGCGCGAGGGCGTGTCGGTTTTCGACCAAAGCTCATTCGCCAAGCTGCTGGTGCAGGGCCGTGATGCATGCGCGCAGTTGAACCGCATCTGTGCGGCGAATGTGGACGTGTCGGTGGGGCAGACGGCCAATACCGGGTTGTTGAACGAACGCGGTGGGTATGAGCCCGACCTGACTGTGCTGCGCCTTGAAAAAGGCTCGGCGCCTGGAGCCGCGAACTGACGCCGCTTAAGGCTGGGCTGAGTTTTGCGATGGATTTCGATAAGCCCGACGGCTTCATGGGCCAGGCGGCGCTGCTGGCGGCGAAAGACGATCCCGATCACCTGAAAACCCGCATCGTGCAACTGGTGCTGGACGATGACGCAGCTCAGCTTTGGGGCGGCGAGGCTGTTCTATGCAACGGCCGCGAGATTGGAGAGGTCCGCTCGGCCGCTTTTGGTCACACGCTTGGCCCGACGGCAACCTTGTGTCAGGTGGACGCACCCGAGCGTGTGACGGAGGATTTTAACCGCAACAATTCGTTCGAGATCGACATTGCGGGCACGAGATATGCCGCAAACGCCCACTTACGCACGCCCTATGATGCCAAGAGGAGCGGCGAAAAGCCGACGGATAAACACGGGTGCCGGATCAGCAAAACTGAAAGGACAAACGTGTTCATGCGGTGCCAAAAATCATACTCAAATAGACAGATCCTTCGCAGAGCTGTGAACGCTGAAGCTTTCAGACTTACCAAGTGAATAGGCGATTTGAGTAATCCGTCGAAAGAACGCTCAGATCGATCCCGCTTCGACCATATAGTTGTTCGCCGAACACATGGCTGCGTCGTCCGATGCAAGGAAGACCACCATGCGGGCCACATAGACCGGGTCTATCAAGTCAGGCAGACACTGACGCGCGCGGTGGTTCTCCAACGCGTCCGGTGTTGCCCAAAGCGTTTTCTGACGTTCGGTCATGATCCAGCCCGGAACGACGGTGTTGACACGGATGCGGTGTTGCCCAAGGTCGCGTGCCATCGTGCGGGTCAGGCCGTGAACGGCGGCCTTGGCTGTTGTGTAGGCGGGGAAACCGCCTCCGGCCTCCCACCAGGAATTGGACCCCATATTGATGATCGAGCCTCCGCCCCCTTCGATCATGGCCGGGGCCACCGCCTGAATGGCGAAGAACATGTGCCGCAGGTTCGTATTCGCCCGATCATCCCAATACTCCGGGGTAACATCGGTCCAGTCGTGCCGATCGTCGCGGGCAGCGTTGTTGACCAGAACCTGTGCCGGACCGATTTTGTCTGCCAGCTTTGTAAAACGATCGCGGAGTTCATCAATGTCGCGCAGGTCGCAAATTTCAAATTGCACCGCTCCGCCGACAGTATCGACCAGGTTTTTGCTGGCTTGCTCGTCCATATCGACAAAGCCCACCTGACAGCCCTGCGCGGCAAATGCAGAAACGATCTCAGCGCCGATGCCAGACGCACCGCCGGTTACAAAGACGGTTTTATTCGCAAGGCTGGGATAGGTCGCGAAATTCGGATTTTGGGGGCTGACCATGGCGTAGATATCCTTCCAGAGGGCTGAATGATTAATTGTGGGTTTCAGATAACCTGTTTCAGACGGCGCCGCATAGGGGCCTTGTCGGGGCTGACACCTGTCAAAAGCTCGATACCATACCGCCCCTGTTCGATCAGCATATCCAATCCCTCGATTGTCTGGCATCCGGCGGAATTTGCGCGTTTCAACAACGGCTTTTTGGGCGGGTTGGGCACCACATCGATCACCAGCGCGGATGCGGGAAAGCTGTCAAAATCCAACGGCACAACCGCGTCGGGGTTCGGGTAAATGCCAATCGAGGTCGCGTTGACGAAGACGTCGCAATCGCCCGGTAACCGGATTTGACCCCCCAAGGGTTCAACGAGGTCGGGAATCCATTCGTTTGCGCCAGCAACTCATCGGATTGAAGCAACTCCAACAGCGCTTCTCCGCGTGCCCTATCGCGGTTCACTACTGTGAGATGTCGGATACCCGCCAGCACCAGTTCGACTGCTATGGCGCTAGCCGCGCCCCCTGCCCCAAGCATGACGACGTTCAACCCCTTAGTGGATTGAACACCCTCCAGTGCCCGCACCAGCCCGCGCCCGTCCGTGTTTTCGCCGATCAACGAGGCGGACGGAACGATCTCGTCCGGATGATCTATCACAGCGATTTTTTGCGGCATGGTGCAGTTGAACCCGGCAAAGCCGATGGCACGAAGTCCCTGAACCGCCGCTTCCAGACCGTCCTCAGCGACTTCCAGCGTGAGATAGCGCCAAGCCAAGCCGCGGTGATCAGACGCCGCGTGCACCATGGGTTCGCTGGGATTGTCCCAAACCGGCTTACCCATGACGCTCACCAGATCTGTCTTGAATTTCATGATGTTCTACGCCTGTCCGTCCGGGGCAATCAGTTGCTGCGGCTTCGTGATTTGATGTAGGTGTCGAAGGCTACGGCGGCCACGATGATGATGCCAATCACGATCTGCTGCCAAAAGGGTTTGACGTTCAGCATGACTAGGCCATTGAGAAGCACGCCGATCAGCAACGCGCTGGCTGCGGTTCCCAGAACAGACCCGATGCCGCCAAACAGGCTGATGCCGCCAATGACGACCGAGGCGATAACGCGAAGTTCAAAGCCGACGCCTGCCACGGCTTCGGCGGAATTCAGGCGGGCAGACAGAACAAACCCTGCCAGCCCGGCGCAGTATCCGGTGATCGTGTAGACACTTGCAATCACGAATTTGACGTTGATGCCCGACAGTGGCGCAGCCTCGGGGTTGGCCCCTACAGCGTAAATGCTGCGGCCATAACGGGTGTAGTTCAGGACGTACCATGCCAGAGCTGTTCCGCAGACAAACAGGACTACCGGAACAGGGACATGCCGCCAAGAATCACGACAAACGCCGGCACATTGAACACCGTTGTGGTGACGCCCTGCAAAAGCCCGGCCATTGTCCCCACAAGTACGGCCGCCGCAAAGGCCCAGAACCACCAGATCGCCTCTTGTTCCCCGCGGCCCAGAGAAAAAGACTCGGTCTGCCCCCCGTCGCCAGCGCCGCACCGACGATACCCGCCGCCGCAAAGGTGGAGCCGACGGACAGGTCAATGCCAGCCTAAATTTGGCCTTTTGCATACAAAAGTGGTTTTTCAAGTTAAGTGTGGTTTGGCTGAGGCGCTTTCCGGTTCAATGTACACGAAGATCAGGGGCAGATTGTCTGACGCGATTGCGACCAGCCGAATTCCCGATGGAACCTGTCTGACCGAGTCAATCGTGGCCGATCATTTTGAAGTCAGCCGTCAGACCGCGCGGAACGCGTTGCATGAACTTCGTGTCCTCGGTCAGGTTCGCGTGCGGCCAGGGAAACGCGGGTTTTTTATTGCGGGTCCCCAAGCTGCGTCCAAGCCAGAGATACCTGAAACAGACCAGAAGCATCCCCTTTCGAACATAAAAAAGCGGAA
Source organism: Ruegeria sp. AL1 (assembly GCF_056540905.1). Taxonomy (NCBI): domain Bacteria; kingdom Pseudomonadati; phylum Pseudomonadota; class Alphaproteobacteria; order Rhodobacterales; family Roseobacteraceae; genus Ruegeria; species Ruegeria sp. AL1. The sequence goes on along the minus strand of NZ_JBQFXP010000006.1, from coordinate 27,048 downwards.
ACGCGACACCAAGTTGATGGAGCGTTATGACACTATAAAATCCGAGTTGCTGGCAGCTGCAAGTACCGGCGAATTCAGGATTGTACCCTCTAACCTGACCGAACAGCATCAAATAAGCAGAACCGTTCTGAATGACATTCAGTTTCGCCTGATCGCAGACAATATTGTGCGGTTGGAAGGGCAAAGATGGATTCTGAACCGGTTCGACAAAGAGACATTTGGCGAGCAATTCGCCGTTCGTAAACTCTTGGAACCGTATGCCTTAAATGAAGGATTCGATCGCATCGACAGGTCCTTTGTTCAAGACCGCCTCGAACGGGTCGCTACAGCAAGCGCGCAGACCGAACACTATTCATCCCACCAACTGGAAGCGGACCTTCATGATCGGGTACTTTCATTTTGCGGCAACAAATTTCTTATGGCCATGCTGCGCAAATGCAGATTGGTTCACATTTTTAACAGCTATTATTACCCTCGGTACCATCCAGAGACCCTCTTTGCCAAAGAGCATCAGATAATTTTACAAGCGATCTTATCTGGTCATCGGGAAGCGGCCTGTACTGCGCTCGTCGATCATCTTGAAATATCCCAACAAACCACAATGGAACGTCTGAGCCGTTTTTCCGCAGATAACGCAGATGCAGATTTAAGTTATCTCAAACCAGTCTGAAACCAAGGCGAACCAGCGGGGGTGGCTCCATCTCGCGACGATCCTGAACGACATCAACCGTTTGCTGTTGGCGCAGCGGTGATGATTGAAAAGTGCCGCTTTTTGCGTAATTCCAAGCCACAAATAAAGCTCGTACATATAGACCGCGACGCAATATCTAAGGCACTGGTCGTGCCGAGGCTTTGACTCGCTTGCCCCGGCTCACAAGGCTTGGCGAAAACGTGATTTTGCTTGCTTCTGCAGATCGTCCAACCTTTCGCCGGATGCTACGCAAGGTCGTTTTGCGAAAACAACGATGTTCAGGCGCGCTCTTGCTCCGACAATAGGTAGGTTTATGGAGACAGTTGATATGAAAGCTTCGTTGATGATGCGCAAAAGCAGTGCATTTGGGTGCCTTCTGTTGTTGGCGTCGTTTCTGAAACTGACCGTTGTGTACTCGGAGCCGTTGCAAGCGCAAACGGCAAAGCAGTTGCCTGAATACGTGATAGAAGAGTTTGGCCACCCACCAGATCTTCCGACTGACCCGCTGAGCACCGCAATGCAATTTGCGCTTCGGGTTGCGTTCGTTGACAGTGTTGCACTCTCGACATGGGGTGAAAACCAAAGGCTGGCACTGGCCGAAGTCGCATCATCCGGTGACCCTCGGTTGGCGTGGATCATCAGCGATTTGATGCGATTTGTACCCTCGCAGCAATTAAACGCTGAATTGACAAATGCCGCCGCTACGCTGTTGGGTAAAGAGATCGGGCTTGAAAACAGCTGGGGTGTTGTCACCGACCACCTTATTGCCTGGGACATTCCGGAACCGCCCGACTATCTTTCCTTCAAACGGTCGATTTTCACCAGTATCGTTCCTGGATGGGAACCTATTTTTGCCGAAGGCGATGTAGATTGGAGGATGGTGTCCTGGGGAGGGGTGCTGATCGATGACCGTCCTTATGACAAAACCGATGACGGGTGCAATTGTATCCCTGCCGCTGACAACCCTCAGACCAGCAGTGCTGAAGATGCAACCTGGTTGAAAGACGACGACATCGTTTTTGGCATTTCCATAAACGGCGAACATAGGGCGTATCCACGCCGTATCATGGAAGTCCGCGAGATGGTGAACGACACTCTGGGTGGTCGTGACCTTGGCATTCCGTATTGTACTTTGTGCGGGGCCGCGCAGGCCTATTTTACCGACGGTTTGCCTGAAGGGATCGAGCGTCCGATTTTGCGGACTTCGGGGTTGCTTAACCGGTCCAACAAAGTGATGTACGACCTGAACACCTACTCTGTGTTTGACACGTTTTTGGGCCATGCTGTTACCGGACCCTTGTCCGAGAAAGGTCTGCAGCTCGATCAAGCTACAGTGGTCACTACGGATTGGGGCACGTGGAAACAGGAATATCCGGATACCACGGTGTTGCTTGAGCGTTATGCGCTGGGTCGCGATCCGGATTTCCGCAACGGTCGAGACGCAAACGGCCCCATCTTTCCGATCGGCGATGTCGACCCACGTTTGCCGGTTCATGAAGATATCATTGGTGTTGTTACGGCTTCGGGCAAACCCGTTGCGTTTCAAAGAAGCGCCGCGCTTTTGGCTTTGAAACGCGGCGACGAGATCGTTGTCGAAAACGTTCAGCTGGAACTTGTCGCCGGCGGGATAAGAGCCGTGGGCCAGGACGGGTCGGACCTTGGCAGCCACCAAGCGTTTTGGTTTGCCTGGTCTCAATTCCATCCCGATACAGAGTTGTGGCAACACTGAAAGGTGTTCTGGTCAGCCTTCTGAGATGCGGTCATCTTCAACCGGGGCATGTGTTATTCAGGGGTTCGCAGTCCACGAACCAACTCAGCGCTTTCAGTCCCCCAAGTCTTGAAGCGCCTATACCCCTTTTACATCATCGCCCCGCTGCCCGGCAGCCGTTGCGAAGCAAACGTTCAAACAAGGAAGCTCTGCACGCCTCATGAAGACTGGCGAAGACCTTCGTCGCAGCAGCTCTCTTCCGGCTCTTGGACAACATGACTTTCGGGGTCTTGCCGTGTTTGTCGACCTCTCGGCAAAGATAAACCCACGTGCCTTTCAGTGTCGCATAGGTTTCATTGATGCGTCACGAACGGCATTTGTGACGCTTTATATTCTGCGCTTTTGCAGCAATGAGGCCTGGACACCGCGACAGGGATTACATCCTCCGAAGACTGAGTGTTAATGAACGAGATAGCGAACCGGCCGCCGATGCCCGGAAATCCGATTTGTTTTCAATACACACTGGCGTTATCGTTGTTTTCTCCTGCTTGTTTGGTGAGGTTGCGCCATTCAGACACTGTGTTCGACGCCGCACTGGCCAACAGGCGCGCATCGCCGGAAACTGTTGTCATGTTGTAGCCCCAGCTTATGGCGCGTGCCGCGTATGCAGCGGACCCGCAATGAATGCCGGCGGCAATCTTGTGTTGCCTACAGGTTTCGGCGATTTGCTGGATAAGCGCGATCATTTCGGCCTCTTCTCGATCCAGACCGGGTTGCAGACGCCCTTGTTGGGTACCCAGCGTAAGATCCGCCGGGCCGACATAAATTCCGTCTAGACCCGGTGTTGCCGCGATGTCTTCCAGGTTGCGCATACCGTCGGCAGTTTCGATCATGGCGAACGCCAGAACATGCTGATTGGCATCAACGCCATAGCCCGGCATTGCAACCGACGCCCGTGTCGGGCCAAAGCTGCGCTGGCCCTCCGGCGGATATCGCGTGTATGAGACGAATTCTTCGGCCTCAGTGCGATTGTTGATCATGGGGCAGATGATACCCATCGCACCTGCGTCCAGCGCTTTCATAATGGAACCTGCCTCGCGCCATGGAACCCGAACCAAGAGCGTCGCACCCGAGGCGCGCATAGTCTGAAGCATTGGCAACACCGCAGGATAGTCGAGCGCCCCGTGCTGCATGTCGATTGTCAGGCTGTCGTAACCCTGTGCCGCCATAATCTCTGCCGTAACGGTGCTACCGATTGAGCACCAACCGTTGACCGTTGGGAGTCCGGCGTCCCATTTCTTTTTGATATTCGTCGTCTGCATCGGGCTCTCCTGTATCAATCGCTGCGCGTGTCACACGGCGCATCTTGCTTCGTCGTCGTTTCAGTCACGAACTTGGCGAGGTCCGCTGGTAACAAAGATGTCGGGATGTTCTCATAACATACAAGCCGCAAAAAAACGGCTTATCAACAATGTCCTGCCCGAAGTCGCACCGAGATTCGCTCCTACCGGGTAGGTGGCAGCATTCATACCTGTTCTCCTGATGCGCTCGGAAAAGGACGTCAACACGGCCTGGCTCTATGGGGTTGAACTACAGCCCATGGTGTTTGGGGAAGTGTGCGTCCATCAAACCTGGGGATGAATTGGCACAAACGGTCGAGCTATATGGGTGACGTATGATAACGAAGCCCAAGCCGGAAAGGCGCTCCCAATGCTCGAAAGGCAAAAACATCGTCGTGGGTACATTCCGACCAGTGACCAGACTCGACACCTTGCGTTTATTACTGCAGGGTTTCCCAAAACAAAGGGATGCATTTGACCCGCAAGACACCTGAAAACCTGCGTTCGGCGCGCTGGTTTGCCCCGGACGATCTGCGCTCGATGGGCCATCGTTCGCGTGCGCGGCAGATGGGATTGAGCGGTGAAGACTGGGAAGGCAAACCTATTGTCGCAATCGTCAACACATGGTCTGACCTGTCGCCCTGCCACCACCACCTGCGCGATCGTGCCGAATGGGTTAAGCGTGGCGTTTTGCAGGCAGGAGGCATGCCGGTGGAATTGCCGGTCATGGATTTTGCCGAGCAGTTTTTGAAACCAACGTCTATGCTTTACCGAAATCTCGGTGCAATGGAAGTAGAAGAAACCCTGCGCTCGCACCCTGTGGATGGGGCGGTTCTGATGGGCGGTTGCGACAAGTCTACTCCGGCCTTGGTCATGGGTGCCGTCAGCATGGGTCTGCCTTTCATTTTCCTGCCCGCCGGCGCCATGCTGCGCGGCAATTATGCAGGGGAGAAGCTGGGGTCGGGCACCGACACCTGGAAGTACTGGGACGAGCGACGCGCCGGGAATATCACAAAAGATGAATGGCAGGGTGTCGAGGGTGGCATCGCCCGCAGCTATGGCACATGTATGACAATGGGAACCGCGGCCACCATGATGTCCATCGCTGACGGTTGGGGGCTCACCCTGCCCGGCGCATCTTCCATCCCGGCGCCCGATGCCAGCCACAAACGCATGGCCGCTGCCTGCGGTCGGCGCGTTGTCGAGATGGTCTGGGAAGATCTGACCCCCGACAAGATCATGACGCGAGCGAGCACCCGAAACGCCGTCACGGTGGCGATGGCCACAGGCTGTTCGACCAATGCCATCATTCATCTGATTGCGATGGCGCGGCGGGCAGGCGTTCCGCTAACCTTGGAAGACCTGGACGAAATCGGGCGCTCGACACCGGTGATCGCCAATATTCGCCCTTCCGGGTCAGATTACCTGATGGAAGATTTCTACTATGCGGGCGGGTTGCCCGCGTTAATGCAAGAATTGGGCGACAAGCTGGATCTGTCCGTCACGACAGCGACCGGGCAAAGCTTGGAAAAGAACATCGAGGGCGCGCGCACTTATCATCCCGACGTCATCCGCCCCCTGTCCAACCCGGTTTACCACGAAGGTTCGCTGGCCGTGCTGAAGGGTAACCTTGCGCCAGACGGCGCTGTCATCAAACCGGCCGCCATGGACCCCAAATTCATGACCCATTCCGGCCCAGCCATAGTCGCAGACAGCTATCCCGAGCTGAAGAAGATCATAGAGGATCCGCACTATCCGATCACCGCAAATCACGTGTTGATCTTGCGCAACGCCGGGCCGCAAGGTGGCCCCGGCATGCCCGAATGGGGGATGATCCCGATGCCTCAAGCGCTGTTGGCACAGGGCCATCGCGATATGGTGCGCCTTTCGGACGCCCGGATGTCGGGTACGTCCTACGGCGCATGCATCCTGCATGTCGCGCCCGAAGCTTTCGTGGGCGGTCCGCTTGCACTTGTCGAGGACGGCGACATCATAGAACTGGATGTGCCAAACCGTTCGTTGAACCTGAAAGTTCCCGACGAAGAACTAGCCCGCCGTCGCGCCGCTTGGGCTCCGCCAGAACCACGATATGAACGCGGTTACGGCTGGGTGTTTTCACGCCATATAGAACAGGCGGACAAGGGCTGTGATTTCGACTTTCTCCGGCACGATTTCGGCAGTCCTGTGCCAGAACCTGAAATCTTTTAGCGGCGCAATTGTACGTCAGCCTAAGTTTAACAATGACGCGCGGTTGGTAAGAACCCGTCACAGCGAAAGCGCGGTGCCGCGAGGATCACATCGCTCCGAATCCGGTTTCCGACTCCCCTACAACCAACATCGTCGAGGTTTCAGCAACTTCAGGCAGGTTTTGCACTGTAGTCGTGATGAACAGGCGCAGGGCGTCGATATCCTGAAACCAGGCTTTAAGGATATAGTCTGCCGCTCCGGTGACCATCAGACACTCCGAGACCTCGGGGCTTTGTTTGACAGTCTGTTGAAAAACCGCGTGGCCGTCTGGTTTGTGTTTGGCCAGCTTCACGGAGATCAGAACGCAAATCGGCATTCCCAGACTTTCGGGCGAAATGTCTGCGCGATAGCCTCGAATGATACCAGCCTGTTCCAGCTTTCTGACACGGCGGGCGCAGGGTGTGGGCGATAACCCAACGATTTCGGCAAGGTCGCTTATGGGAATACGTCCATCGCGCCGGAGTTCAGCCAGAATTCGCTTGTCGATTTCATCAGAGTCGAGCATTGCCATTATTCCCTAGTTTAGGATTAGTTTTTAGCGTTAATCACCAATTTAGACAGGGTTGGAAGCAAAGAACGCCGGGATTGTGCGCGCGTTTACGAATATCCTGCGGTTGAAGCAGTCAGGAGGCTTGATATGGGGTCGGAAAGCGCGTTGGACGCTGAAGGTGACCGGATTGTCGAATCCGCGTCCTTCGCCAGTTGGTCATCCGAGACGAATGAAATAACGCGCGCCTTTCTGGCCGCTGGCCAAATACCCGGTTTGCTCAACATCGCAGGTGGTCTGCCCGAACCGACTACGTATCCCGGTCGCCAGATCGCAGCCCTCGCCCAAAAGGTTATCCAGAACCACCCGACCGAGACACTGGGATACGGCCCGATCGAAGGTCTTCCAGACTTGCGTGCGATCGTCGCGCATCGATTTTCAACCGAGAACTTCGAACTGACCGCTGCAAACGTTTTGATAACGACAAGCGGAATGCAAGCGCTCGATCTGCTGGGGAAAGTGTTGCTGGACGAAGGGGATCTGGTTGCGGGCCAGTTTCCAACCTATCTCGGAGCCCTTGATGCTTGGCGCCCCCGCCGCCCGCGCTTTCGAAACATGGATCTGAATGATGAAGGGTTTGATCCGTTTCAGGCCATGAGCGGTGCAAAGTTCGCCTATACCGTGCCCAATTTCTCGAACCCGACCGGGCGGTTGGTGGGTCTGGAAGCGCGGAAGAACTTGCTGAGCGCATCTCATGGAACCGGCGCATGGCTCGTAGAGGACGACCCCTATGGCAGCCTTTGCTATGATGGCCATATGCCCCCAAACCTGCTTGATCTGGCTCTTCGGGCCGGGAATTTGTCCAACATCGTTTACCTGGGCACGATGTCAAAACTGATCGCCCCGGGCCTGCGTGTGGGTTGGGTGATCGCCAGGCCCGAGATGATTACCGCTCTGACGCTTGCCAAGCAGGGATCGGACATGTGCACAAGCGGCATCACACAGCGCATCACACTTGAAATCCTGAAGTCCGACTTGATCGAGTCAATCCAAACGCAAGTCCTCGACATCTATCGCAGGCGCCGCGATGCCCTTTGTGAAGCGCTGAAAACCCACCTGGCAGAGTGGTTTGAATGGGACGTACCCACGGGCGGTATGTTTGTCTGGGCGCGCGCGCGGGACGAAAATATCAACACGGACCGCCTGTTCGAGATTGCGTTGGAAGAGAAAGTCTGCATCTCACCAAGCAGTGTTTTTGATGCCCACGGGGAAAACCGGCAGGGACTCCGTCTGAATTTCACGTTGAACGACGAGGCCAATCTGATCGAGGCCGTTCAACGATTGGCGAAAGCGGTCCAGCGCCAACTGACCGAGAAAGGGTAAAGAATGCCGATTACCATCCATCCAGAAAATGCCCCCGTAAGTCAGGACCAAATCCTGGCGTGGCAGGGTGTGCCCGCAAGTATAGTCGCCGACTTGCAGCCATCCTGTCTGATCGATCCGGCGATCCGGGCGCAGACCTTGGGAACCGGGCCGCTTCATCTGCTGGGGCGAGCCCGGACTGTCTCGGTTTCGCCGCCGGATTTCGGGGCCGTCATTCATGTGCTGGATCATGCGAAGCCCGGCGACGTGGTGGTGATCGCCGCCAATGGCGAAACCGAATTCGCCATGATCGGCGAAATTCTGGGTGGGCATCTGAGGGGCCTCGGCTGCAAAGGCGTGATCGTCGACGGGGCCGTACGCGACATTGACATGCTGGGCTCATGGCCGGATTTTCCCGTCTTCGCCCGCAGCGTCACGCCCCGGGGGCCCACCAGCGCCAGCGCCGGAGAAGTCAACGCATCCGTATCTTTCGGCGGATGCAAGATAGCTTCGGGTGACTTGATCCTGGGCGACCGCGACGGGCTTGTTGCCGTCTCTCCGGATACAGCGCGTGATTGCCTTGCAGATGCGAAAGACAAAATAGCCCAAGAAGCTGAATGGATCGCCGGTCTGAAAGCAGGCCAGCGCGCCACGGACGTGTTTGGGCTGTGACTGTCAGGGCCATTCAGAAGCGGCGATAGTTGTGATCGCGCCGCGGCGACGGAGACAATCCAGGGAATTTGCTCTCTGACAGGTTGCAACGGCCACCAGAACGTTCATTTGGGCGGTGTGGGCCGTGATGAAGGCCTCGCCATAGACGGCTTCATCGGGGGCTTCGGTGACTTTTGTTATCGGAAGGGTCTAACCAGCGACCTCGGTGATGGATACCGGGACGTCCCGGCGCAACTCAAAACCGGGAACCGGGACGCAGGTGTAATAGCGGGCACGTTGCGCGGTGTTCAAGGCCATGATGATCGGGTCCTGCGCAACGCGGCGACTGCGGTACACAGTTTCCGTTCGCCCATTTTACGCCGCCGAAAATGCACAACGCGAGGGACAAAGCCGTTAACCCGACACCCAATGATGTTCTGCTTGAATTCGTCGCGGTGTTATTGGCACACCGGAAAGCAAATGTTTGACGAGTGATTACGAGCGCCCGCGTCGAATCGTGATTTGTGAGTTTTCAAGAATCAGGACTTTGTTCTTGCTGCGAAAATTCGATTTGGTTGGCTGTGTCGCTGCGATGGGAAGTCTCGAACAACGGCCGGTTCAATAGCGTGCAAGAGGTATCCGCGAGCAGGTCATTGTCAAAGCTGTCGATCTGTCGCTCCATGATGAGCTGTTAGGGTCTGCTGCATCAAGTTCTGCCGCCTCAGCACAGCAAACTAAAACACGTTTAGCAACCGATTTCGTGCTCGTCTTCATTCGCGAGCATCTCACACGTCCCAAGCTGGATTGCTAAAAAATTCAGGCAGTTGACCCTGCACCCAAATGCATGTCGCCGGAATTCGAGCGGCTCTGCCCTTGTCTTCCGAACCAGATTTTGGCTGCACAGAAGAATGTGCGATGCGCAGCATCCCTTATAACTCTCTCTTATACATCCTTTCGGCAGAAAAATAAGATTTCGAACCGATCTTGTCCCACTTAGTTGTATGTCGAGCGGATTCGCAAAAGAGGTTTACCGAGCCAATGCACCTGAACTCTGAAATCATAAGTAATGGAATAGCATACCCGACGCTTACTGTGACTGAGGGCGACAGCCCTCTGATGCTGTCATTTCCACATTCCGGCGACGTTTACCCGGATGATTTCGGTCATCGCAGCGACCTGACCTATGCGGATGTCGATCATCCGTCCGACAAATACATGGACGAAATCTTTGCCGAAGGGCGCAATCTGGGTCTGACCACGATCAAGGCGAACTTTCCCCGCGCCTATGTGGATGTGAACCGGCATCAGCACGACATCGATGCCAACATGCTGGATGACCCCGACAACTGGTACGGGCGGTTTCTGCCCGGCTCGGTCGCCGCGGGGGCCACATTGTTCTGGTCCAAGGCCTACGACAAGCCGATCTACGATCGCAAACTGACTTTGGCTGAAATCAAGGGCCGCCTGGCGCGTTACTTTATTCCCTATCACCAGACGATGACGTCGCTGGTGGAAGGGCTGCACGCGAAGCATGACGAAGTCTATATCGTTGATTGCCATTCGATGACCCGCTTTGATGGCGAAGCCCGCGGCGGCAAAGAACGTCCGCAGGTCGATATCGGAAACCGGTCGGGTGGCTCCTGCGCGCCTGATCTGACCGAAGAGATGGCCCGCCTGTTCCGCGAACGCGGCTACGAGGTCGGTATCAACAAACGTTTTGTCGGCGGTGAAATCACGGTGCGGTATGGATGGCCCGAAATTGGCCAACATATCCTGCAGGTTGAACTTCGCCGCGACCTCTACATGAACGAAGCCACCCGCGAGCGGAACAAGAACTTTGACAAGGTTCAGGCCGACTGCGCCGAGATCCTGCGGGAATACAAAGCTTACGTCGAAAATCGGGGGCAAAAACCTGCCCGAGCAGCAATCTGAGATAACAGGAATCGAAAGCCATGAAACAGACCATCTCTGCACTGGCGCTGGCCGCCACCCTCGCCTTGCCCGGTGTGGCAAGCGCCGAAACCCTGCGCATGGGCTTTGCATCCGCCCCGCGTTCGATCGATCCGTACCCATTTGGGGGCACGCCCACCGCATCGCTCAAAGAGCATGTGTTCGAGGCCATGGTTGCAGCGGATGACAGCCCCCTTCTGGCGACGGGATGGGAATGGACCAGCCCAACCACTCTGGAAGTCAAGCTGCGCGACGGCGTCACCTTTCACAATGGTGAGCCGCTGACCGCGCGGGATGTGGTCTATTCGGCTTGCCGGATGATGAATCTGATCGACGGCAAGCGTAACCTGCTGACCAGTTCGATGGGCCCGATCGCCGATGTGGTCGCGGTTGATGACCAGACCGTGAAATTCGAGATGAGCGCGCCCTATCCGCTTTGGATCCAGAAGATGAAGTTCCTGTCGATCCTGCCCGCTTCGGGCGCGGATATCCCTGAGGGACCGATCAAATACGATGCCGAGGGCGACTGCGGTATCACGGCTTACCCGACCCGCGCCGATTTCGAGAACGGTGACGCGGCGATTGGCACCGGGCCTTACAAGATCTCTCGGTTCGACAAATCGGGCGAGGCCGATCTCGTCAAGAACGACAACTATTGGGGCGAAGCTCCGGAATGGGATGAGGTGGAAATCCGCACCATCGGCAATGCCGGCGCGCGCCTTGCCGGTCTGCTGGCAGGCGATTTCGATATCATCGAAAACCCAACCACCGAAGACCTGCCCGGGTTGGAAGCCAATGATGAGCTGGCCTATACCGCTGTGCCGTCGTGGCGCTCGATCTTCCTTGTGCTGGACGTGAACCCCGAAGGGGCCGGTGGCGTAACTGCAGAAGACGGCAGCGCCCCGCTGGCGGACCCCCGCGTGCGCAAGGCGATGTCGATGGCGATCAATCGTCAGGCCATTGCCGACCGTCTGTTCGGCGGCGAAGCCACCGTGGCCAACCAGTTCGCACCGAAATACCGCACGGGTGCACCGGAATTGCCGGAACTGGAATACAACCCCGAGAAGGCCAAGGAATTGCTGGCCGAGGCGGGCTATCCCAACGGCTTCACCATCGACTTCTTCGCTCCGTCGGATCGCTATGCAAACGGTGCCCGCGTTGCGCAGGCCGTCACGCAGTATCTGTCGCGGATCGGTATTACCGTGAACCTGAAAACGCAGCCCTGGTCGGTCTTTGCTGGTCAGCGGTCGAATGGCGAGCTTGGTGCGTTCCTTTATGGCTGGGGCCACCCGCAGGGACCTGCTCAGATGATCTCATTCGCATTCGCGTCGAGAGACAAGGATCTGGGACTTGGGGCGTCAAACTACTCCAACTACCAAAGCGACGCGTTTGATGCGGCGATGAAAGCCTGGGCGGTGGAAATCGACGAGGCCAAGGCCAACGAGCATGTCGCCGAGGCGATGAAGGTTGTCGTCGAGGATATGCCGGGCATCCCGCTCTACTACCAGCATACGATCTGGGCGCACCGCGCGGATCTGGAGGTCACGGGGCGGCAGGATGAGCGCACCAGCGCAACAACCGTAAGCCGCAAATAAGCACAAACCGCCGGGGGTCTCTGGCCCCCGGTTCAAGGTCTGAAAGGGAGGGGCGAGAAATGCTCAATTTCATCCTGAGGCGAACCGGACAGAGCGCAATCCTCGTCCTGATCATGTCGGCTCTGGTCTTTATCGGCATGTATGTGGTGTCTGATCCGATTGCCGTCCTGGCGGGCGAGGATTTCACTGACGAAGACCGGATCGCTCTGGCCCGGGAACTGGGCGTAGATCGCCCGCTGGTGGTGCAGTATTTCAGTTTTTTGGGCAACGTGGCGCAAGGCGATTTCGGAACCTCGTTTGTCTACAACCGCCCCGTCATGGACCTGATCCTGGAACGCCTTCCGGCCACGCTTGAGGTCGCATTCATGGCCATGTTCATCGGCCTTGTCGTCGGCATTCCGCTTGGTGTCTATTCCGGCCTGAACCAGAAAAAACCTGCAACCAAGCTGACCAGTTTCATGACCACCGTCGGCTATTCGGTTCCGAACTTCTGGCAAGGTGTTTTGCTGATCATGTTGTTTTCGGTATGGCTGCAGGTGCTGCCCGCATCAGGGCGCGGCGAGACGACCGAGATTTTCAGCGCCGACTGGTCCTTGTTCAATCTCGACGGTCTGTCGCACATGATCCTGCCCGCCCTGAACCTGGCGATCTATACGATCTGTATGCAGACCCGGCTGGCACGCTCGGGCACGCAAGAGGTGATGTATCAGGACTATATGACCTTTGCCCGGGCCAAAGGCATCAGCCGCGACCGGATCATCCGCCGCCACCTTGTGCGCAACATCCTGATCCCCATCGTGACGATCACCGGCCTTCAGCTTGGCAGCCTGATCGCCTTCGCCACAGTGACCGAGACCGTTTTCTCGTGGCCTGGCATTGGCAAGCTGCTTCTGGACAGTATCCACAATTCGGATCGTCCGGTGGTTGTCGCCTATCTGATCCTGATCACGCTGATGTTCGTGACCATCAACTTCGTTGTCGACGTGCTTTACGCACTGCTTGACCCGCGTATCCGTTACACCTGAGGAGCTGTCTGATGTCGACCACTTCTACCACTGTTGATGCGGGCGTCCTGGCGGACCGCAAATCCGAAGAACCCACCTTTTCCGACAAATTCTGGAAGATCTTTCGCGGGCATCCTACGGCATTGATCGGACTTGTCGGGATATTCGTCTTCATCCTGCTGGCCATCTTTGCCCCTCTGATCGCGCCACAAGACCCTTACGACCAGATGCGGCTTGATATTCTGGACGGTCTTCTACCACCCGGATCCCGGCTGGGGGACGGGACGCTCAGCCTGCTGGGCACCGATGCGCTGGGTCGGGACATCTTCTCGGCCGTACTATTTGGCTTGCGGATTTCCATGATCGTGGCTCTGGTCGCCGTCCTGGTCGGCTCGGCCATCGGGGTCTTCATGGGGTTGCTGGCTGCCATGAAAGGCGGCTGGGTTGAAACCGCGATCATGCGCCTTGTAGACCTCAAGATGAGCTTTCCGGGCATCCTGCTGGCGCTGATGGTGCTGGCCGTGTTCGGGACCGGCATCGATAAGGTGATCATCGCACTGATCATCGGGGCCTGGGCCACCGAAGCACGCCTTGTCCGCGGCGTCGCCCTGTCGGAGCTGAAGAAAGAATATATCGACTCGGCCCGGCTGGCGGGTCTCAGCGACGGGCGGATCATGTGGCGCTATCTGTTCCCCAACTCGATCTCGCCGGTTCTTGTGGTCCTGCCCATGTCGATCTCGGGCGCCATCGGGGCCGAGGCAACGCTGTCCTTCCTGGGTGTCGGCGTACCGATTACCGAACCGTCGCTGGGCCTGCTGATTGCCAATGGCAACGATTATATCCTGTCGGGCAAATGGTGGATCAGCATCTTCCCCGGTGTCGTGCTTGTTTCGCTGGTGCTTTGTATCAACGTGGTGGCTGACAGGTTGCGCGACCATTCCAACCCCTATCTGCGCGGAAAGGACTAAGCCATGAGCGATCAATCCCTGATCAAGGTCGAGAACCTGACCATCGAATACCCCATGGCCGACGGTGAAGTGTTCCGTGCCATCGACAATTTCTCGATGGAAGTGAACCGTGGCCAGATCGTTGGCGTGGTCGGCGAAAGTGGCGCGGGCAAGTCAACAATCGGCAAGGCGACGCTGGGGCTTCTGGATGAAAACGCCATCATCGACACGGGCTCGGTCATGCTCGAAGAGACGATGGTGTCGCATCTGGAAGAGCATATGTACGCCAAGGTGCGCGGCAATAAGGTCGGCTATATCTATCAGAACCCGATGACGGCCCTGAACCCGGTGCTGACCATCGGAGAGCAGATCATCGAAGCGATAGAGGCCAACACTGACAAACGCGGCAAGGCGGCGCGTGACTATGCCATTGACCTGCTGAAACAGGCCGAGGTGCCATTGCCGGATGAACGTCTGGACAAATACCCGCACCAGCTTTCGGGCGGTTTGTGCCAACGGATCGTCTTTGCCATCGCAATCTGCGCCAAGCCAGACCTTATCATCGCGGATGAGCCGACAACGGCGCTGGACGTGACGGTGCAAAAGGCGGTTCTGGACACGTTGGTCCGGCTGACGCGGCAGGAAAACATCGCCATCATTCTCATCACCCACGACATGGGCGTGGTGGCTGAAATGTGCGATCACGTCTACGTTCTGCGCCACGGCAAGCTGGTCGAATCCGGGCCCACCGAACAGGTGTTGCAGCGCCCAACGCAAGACTACAGCCGCGAATTGATGGCGGCGATCCCAAGGATCGACCACAAGATCGAGCGCTTTGCCGTGCCGGGCGGTTTGGGAAATGCAGCCGACCGGGAACGGGCCATCAGTTATCTGATGGGGCGCAAGACTGACAGTGGCAAAGAAGGCGAGCCGCTGCTGAAAATTCGCAACCTGTCCAAAACCTTCCTGAACAAGGCGACCGCCCTGAAGGCCGCGTCCGAGTTCAAGGCCGTCGCGGATGTCAGCTTTGATGTCTATCCCGGCGAAACCCTGGGCATTGTCGGCGAATCCGGGTCCGGCAAATCCACGATTGGCAGGATGATCCTGGGCTTGCACACACCCGACCCCGGGCACGAGATCATCTATCGTGGCCGCAACATTGCGGACCTGAAAACGCGCGAGGAAAAGCTGGAACACCGCAAGTCATTGCAGTGTATTTTCCAGGACCCCTACTCGTCGCTGAACCCCCGCATGAGCGCGGGCGAGAACATTACCTATCCGCTCAAAGCGCATGGTGCGCTGAATGCGTCTGATGCGTTGCAGTTGGCCGGTGATCTGATGGAACTCGTCGGCCTTCCCCGCGCCTCGGCCCGGAAGATGCCGCACGCTTTCTCGGGCGGTGAACGCCAGCGGATCGGCATTGCACGCGCCTTGTCCTTCCGCCCGGATTTCATCTTCTGCGACGAGCCGACCTCGGCCCTCGACGTGACCGTGCAGGCAGAACTGCTGAACCTGATGAAGGATCTGCAGGATCAGCTTGGTCTGACCCTGCTGTTCGTCAGCCACGATCTGGCCGTGGTGCGTCAGATGTGCGACCGGGTGATGGTGATGAAATCGGGCCATGTTGTCGAAAGCGGACCCTGCGACAAGGTTCTGGTCGAACCGGAAGACCCCTACACTCAGGGTCTTCTGGCGGCCATGCCCCGCTTCAGCTTCAATCTGGCGTCATAAGCGCCGTTATTGTACCTGCTCGGGCGGCGGTGTTACCGTCGCCCAACAGCACAGAACTATAAGTAATCCAATGAGCCCACGTCCAAGCCGAATCCGTCGTCTGAAACATATCGAAGCCTTCTCGGCCGTGATCTCGACCGGATCGATTTCGGCCGCGGCGCGGCAGCTGGGCGTGTCGCAACCCGCAGTCAGCCAGCTTGTCAAAGCGCTGGAAGACGCAATCGGTGCCCCCCTATTTGTCCGGCGGAACGGCGCGATCTATCCCACGCATCGGGCAGAGGCTCTGAGGGAAGATTCCATAGCCCTTCTTGCGCAGCTTGAACGCTTTCAAGCACAGCTGAGCCACCAGCGGACCGGGCTGCTGTCAACGGTGCGTATCTCGGCCAGCATGAGTATCGTGAACGAGTTGCTGCCGCTTCTGTTCAGCAACCTGACCGTCACGCATCCCGAGATGAAGTTCTATGTCAGTTCTGTCCCGCTAAGCTCAATGCTCGTGTCGCTTTTGCAAGGTCATATCGATTTTGCGCTTCACAGCCGGACCATTGACCATCCCGGGCTGAACAACGAAAAGCTAAATGAATTCCGACAGGTAGCGGTGATGGCAGAAGACCATCCGCTGGCCAGCAAGGAACAGATCACGCTTCAGGATCTCGACGGATGCCGCTTTATCAGTTCAACCAAAAGCGATCCGTCTTATCATGATCTGAACGAGCTTTGCCGCCAGGCAAATGTCTCGATGAACCCAGTGTTCCAGTCGCCATTTGCGAGCCTTACAGTCCAAATGGTGCAGCCGATGAAAGCGGTGGCTTTCAGCAGTGAGTTGATTGCGCGTCTGATCGCCGCCCGAACCCACGGCATCGTCATTCGTACGGTCGAAGGGGTTGAGATGACAACGCCCACGTACCTGGCCTGTGCGGACTGGCAAGACGGGACCGAAACTCAGCAATTCCTGCGCGAAGGTATTGCCGAGCTTATCGATACTCTGTTTGAAGATCAGAGCCTTCTCGGCACCTAACCCTCGGCCTTGGGGTTTGACCCCAATCGCCACGACAAGGACCGGGCTTGGCACACGCCCGGTCCTTTTTTGTTATGACATATTTGAAACCACTTCGCTGAGCGTTTCGGCCACGGCCACCAGTTCTCCGATGCCCTGTGCCATCAGTTCCAGCGGGCAGCCCTGCGATCCGGCATGGGTGTGGATCGAGGTCAGCCAGGGGATACTCGATCATCCCGGCGACCCGTTACAGTTCCTGTTCATTGTCCAGATTGAACGCGATCAAGTGCTTTAGGCACTGGCGCAGATCGTCCATCGTCTTGGCCGGAGAGTCGAAGATGATCTTGCGAACGTCAAAACCTGCGGACTGGACCATCGAAAGCTCTCCGGGGCTGGGGGAAAATGGCTCGGCGATGTCGGGGCCTCTACCCCTTTGTGGAAGGCAACACTCAAGGCGGCCCGTGCTTTGCCGGGGCGTCAACGCTGGCTCTTTTTGACAGTCGGCTGTTTCTGACTATGCAGTCTTACGCAAACTTATGGGCGTGCTGAGAAAACCTGCCATCCAACCGACGCTGATTGGCGTGTCGTCCCGTTCGTCACATGATGCCAATGCGGGTTCTGCAGCGTCACCTATGCGATCGATGCGTTTCAGGATCAGATCGCGATTGATGTCCGAGTTGAAATCCGGGTGCTGCTGAATGGCCAAAAAATGCTGACCGATCGTAAAGCCACTGACTGGACAGAAATCGCTGCTCAGAAAGATCTCAGACCCTTCTGGCGCGGTGGCCACCTGATCCTGGTGCATCGCGTGCAGCATGATGTCGTCACCTGGGGCGGCAAAGCCCGTGTCGCGTGTCACCGACACAGGCATCAAGCCGACACCCCAACCCTTGGGGCTACGCTCTACCGCGCCGCCAAGCGCATGGGCGATGGCCTGATGTCCATAGCAGATGCCGATCATTCTGATCTTCTGATCGTCCACTGCACGAATGAAATCAAACAATCGGTCCTGCCAATCCAGCTTCTCGAACACTGAATATTTTCCACCGGTGATGATATAGGCGTCAAAATCGCCTGGCCGGGGCAACTTGTCCTTGACTGCGCTGACCACTGTCCAGTTCGCCTCGGGCAGATGTGGCTCAAGCGCGTTTCTGAACCTCTGAGGCGATGGCAGATGCTTGGGCTTTTCGCCGGGTTCGGTATGTCCGATGTGAAGAATGCAGATATCCATGATGTCCTCCGGGGCGTGTTTCATATCCCTTAGGATGAATTGCAGCGACATAATACGTTATTGATTTGCCTTATCCCGCTATAAGCATTTCCCATAACTATCACTTATATAAACTTCTGAATTAGTAATAAGATTTCGAACTTTGAAGACCTAAGCCATAAGCTGGTCAGTCGGATTCGAAAATGAGGTTTGTACATCAATCCACACACAACCAGATCGCATGGGCACTGATCTGACTTGAACGGCGGTGACATTCGCACCAGCACAGCGACGTTTTCGCCTCGACCGACTGAGCCCGACTTCACCCTGCGCGCAAACGCTGAACAGCCCAAGGCCGGTACTTAGTCAAAGCGCGTATTGAACAAAAAACTCTGGAACTCAGAGAGAGAATGAGAGGACCATGATGAACAAAACGCTGTATACACTGGCGCCCGTAATGCTGGCGGCCAGTGTCACGACCGCAGCCGCCGAGATCAAATTCAGCGGCTACGGGCGATTCGGTATCGGTTACCTTGAGGACCGTTCGACCACCAACGACAATATCTCCGACACCATCCTTGTTTCCCGCTTCCGCTTGAACCTGGACGGTAACGCTCAAACCGATGGCGGGATCGAGTTCTCGGCCCGTGTCCGTCTGCAGGCCGATGAAAGCATAAGTACTGGTGAAGCCGGAGAGGCAGGCCTGAACGGCGCGCGCTTTTCGATGATCTACGAAGGCCTGCGGGTCGACGTGGGCAACGTCGGTGGTGCCATCGAGAACATGCCCAACCGGTCCGGGAACCAACCCGGTCTGGAGAGCTTTGTTGATCAAAGATCCGGCGATAACTACGAAATCTTGGGCTACACCTCCACCGGCACAGGCGAGAACGCTGTCTTCTTCAAATATGTATTCGACAATTTCGCAATCGGTGCATCCTATGACCAGAACACAACAGACAACGGCAATGTGTCGTTGGGTGGTGCTGACCAATGGGACGTGAGCGTTGAATACAGCTTCGACAATGTCACCGTCGCCCTTGCTTATGGTGAAACCGACGGGCCAGCTGACGGCATTGATCCCAGCCTGTTGATTTTCACACTTGGGGCCGATCTTGGAAACTTTTCGGGTACTTTGCTTCTGGCACGGGATGACGACACTGAGGTCAACTCTCTGGGTGAGGAAACAGACGGTACGGCCTATGGTGCGTCGCTTGCCTATAATCTGGGTGCCGCGACCACAATTCTCGCTTCGTATGGTGACGGAACCGCAGATGGCGATACCCGGGAATACGGGGTCGGTGCGATCTATGATCTGGGTGCGGGTGTAACACTGCGTGGCGGTGTTGGCAGCATCAAGGAAGGTTCTGCTGATAGTCAGATCCGCGCAGACTTTGGTGTGCGGTTCAACTTCTAAATCAACCTGCAGAGCTGGTTCTCGTGCCAGCTCTGTAACCAAGACAGGGGAAGGAAACGTGTAAAGTTCCCCGCATAAGGTTGGGCCAGCTTCAACACGTGCGACATAGCGGGCGAATTACTGCCACAAAAACATGCGCAAGATCTCCTAAGCGTCGCCGCCGGCTCAACTTTGGCGCAATCGCAGAAAATAACGCTTCGGCTTCGACCTTGCCCGACACCTCGAAAAACTTTCGTCAGAAAGATTCCGACCTGAATTTCCACAAAAGAGTATGACCTGTTAGTGCCTTCCTGACTGACCTAACCGGTAATTTGTTCCTCTTTCAGGAACTGATGCCGTTGCACCGAAACGTTCACTGCTCGTCCTGACAGAAGCCATCGAATCAACCTCCACGTCACGCGGTCGCCGACCGAGAGGCCTTGGACCCCCGCACACAGCGCCTCGACCACTCCGGTCCCTTCAACTCCGGGTATATGAGGCAGATCAGGCATCGTCCCCTCGGGCATCTCACTGCGGCGGATGATCGTGTCGAAAAAGTTGACCGCCCGGCTTTGTTGCGGACCAGGATTTCCCCGGCATCGGGGGTCGGGGTCGCCCGGTTGGTTGTGCATAAAACGTCAGGTTTGCCGGTCTGCGTGATCTCAATGGCGAAAGGCATGAGCTGTCTCCTTCTGTTGCGCAGAAAGTAGAGGCCGCATCATCGAATGATAATGGCTGATATCGGGGGATATAATCCCAAAAATAGGATAATGATTTGTAACGACCTTGCTCTGTCTACTGTCGTCGCCAACCATCTCAGCTTTTCCTAGGATGCGGACCGACTGGGCATACCACTCAGCCGGGTCAGTCGAAGGATTGCCGAGCTGGAAGATCATCTGGGCACCAAATTGTTCGAGCGGACAACCCGCCAGGTTCGCCTGACGGAAGAGGGCCGCCTTCTGGACCGAAGTCAGGACCCGATTGAGGCGCTGCAAGGTATCGCTTTATCGAGGATACCAGACGCCAGAACATCCGAATTGCGGCCCCTCCGCTGGCTGCACGCACGACCATTGGCCCTCGGCTGTTGGATTTCGCGGAACAAAACCCGGATGTGGCGCTTGAGATGACAACCACCAACATCATGCTGGACTTCTTTCGCGACAATATTGATCTGGCCTTTCGGGTCGGTCCGCTGACGGAATCCAGCCTTGTCGCTAAACGGCTCTGGTCGGTCCCCTATTGCTTTTGTACGGGACGGAGCCTCATTCGGGAGCGTGCGTTGGACAGGCCGATATCTAGACCAGACTTTCTTGCTTTGCCTGCCCTGGCAGCTGGTCAGCCGTGGGTGCCAGAGAGCGGAGAAATGCTGCACCCGAAACACATAGCGCACAGTTTAACGGACCTTGATGTCATTGCTCAGGCCGCCCGTCGCAACCTGGGTGTCGCGATGTTGCCATTGGATATGGTAGACAGTGACTTGCAGCGGCTGCAGGTCACGGACGCCGCACCATTGACGCGGGATATGTTCGTTGACTATCCCAGTCGCCGCCTTTTGCCCGCGCGGGTTAGGAAGCTGATCGATTTCATGACACCCGGCTAAACTTACCAGTCAATTGCGACGCCATCTCGAAAGAATCCTCCGGTCGGACCGCTCTGAGGCAAGGTCGCTGCCCAGACAACGCCTTTGGCGCCCTCGGCAACCGGACGTCCCCCGCCACCCATATCCGTGGCCACCCAGCCGGGGCATACGGCGTTGACAAGAATGCCGTCAGGTTTCAGCGCGGCAGCGGTCTTGATGGTCAACGCGTTCAAAGCTGCTTTGGAAACGCCATAGCCCGGCGTACCGGCGGACATGCCGGTCAGCGACCCTGCGCCGGACGACACGTTGACGATCCGGGCATCCTTGCCTCGTTGCAACAGCGGCACCGCCGCGATTGTGGTCTCCCAAGGACCAAAAAGGTTCGTATCAAACGCCCGGCGCAGCCGGTTAATATCGGCGAGGTGGACCTGTTGGTCGGTGTCATAGTCCACGCCCGCATTGTTCACCAGAACATCAAGGCGACCAAAGGCTAGTTCAATCTGCCCGAACGCCACAGCGACTGAGCTAGGATCGGAGACATCCAAACGCACGGCTTGCGCTCCATTGCCGATCTCATTCGCAGCAGCCTGCCCTTTTGCCAGATCGCGCGCACCCATCAGAACCTTCATCCCGTGGTCCTGAGCCAATTGGCGGGAAACTTCTTTGCCGATACCGCGATTGGCTCCGGTCACGAGTGCGATGCGCTGACGGGTCATGGTTCTTCCCTCAATTTGCCTAGGCAGCGCGTTGCCCAGCCAAAGCCACAAGCCCACGGTCACCGGATTCCCAGAGTGCCGTCATGGTCATCGACGTGACAACCCAGCGGTTGTCTGATTTCTCAAGCTCATAGTCATAGCGGCCACCCAGCACCCACAAGCCGTCATCAAGACGATGGGTCGCTGTGAAATCGGCCTGTGCCGTGGCGGATGTATCGGACAACGAGGTGATCGTGTGATTGGTCACCATATGGTGCGTCGCGTCGAAACCGGGCAAGAAAGCGGACCACCCCGCCACAAGCTCATCGGCGGGTTGCGTGACCGGGTCGCCGCCCCAGAGGCTGGTATAATCCGTCGTGACAGTATCGGAAAACGCGCCGCGCACGCGGGTCCAGTCGTGGCGGTCAGCGCCTGCCGCGATGTCGGTGATGGCGGTCGAGATATTTGCCTGCTGCTCGGCAAACGCTGCGGTTCCGATCATTGAGACAGCCGCAAGGGTTGATGTGAGTTTTCTATGCATGAGGATGCTCCTGATAGATGAGAGTGGACGCCGAACAGTTACTCGGCGTCCAGAAAAGGCTTAGTTGATGGAACCGGCGCGGAAGTGGTCAGCGACGGTATCAGCCGCGCGGGTGACATCCTCGGGGTTGTCGTAGAAGTCGAACTGCGTGACATCCTCCACCCATTGCGCTGTCGCCTCTCCTACAAAACCGGCAAGGAAGGTCTGTACGCCCTGTGGGATCGCCGCGCTTTCCGAGTGCACAATGGCCAGTGGCTTATCCAAACGCTGCGGATTGTCGGCGGGGTGATAGGTCAGCCAGCCTTCCCAGCCCGCATTGTTCCACTTGTCGTCATATTCCGGGATACCGCCTCGGTCGGCCTCATAATAGTATCCGCCGATGGGCATCAGTACGCCCTCGGCACCCTCGGGGCCTGCGGCCGGAATGATCTGACCACCAGCGGCCTCGGCTGCGTGGGACACCTCGATCAGTCCGGCAACGCCGTCTGCGCCGCCATAAACCGCCTCGACAATCTCGGCGTTCTGCAACCATGGTGCAACCAGACCCAGCCGCTGAACCAGCGGATTGCCAGACACAGCATCGACCATATACCCGGCCGAGGCGCAGATCCCCAGACCGTTGATGTGATCTGCGTCCACCTCGGGCAGGGTCGCGACGAAATTGATCGCCGCTTTGATGTCCGAAGTCTTGGCCTCGGGGCTTTCGACAAAGCGCACGTTGTTCGGCAGATCGCCTGATTTGCCCCAGCCGCGGAAATCAAAGGTGAAGGCGGCGAAGCCGCGCTCGGCCATTTCTCGGGCATAGTTTGCGGGCATCTGTTCCTGAACCGAGGTCCAGGCCCCGGTGACGACAACGGTCGGAAGCGGTTCAGCTCCGCGTTCTTCCGGCAGGTACAGCGTGCCGGACAGGGTGGCGCCTTCGTTTTCAAAGGTGACGAAGCGGGTTTCAACCTGCGCAACTGCGGCTGTGGAAGCCATCAGCGCAGCGGCGGTGGTCAGAGCGGGGGTGTTCATAGCGGTATCTCCCAAAATCTGTATGGAAGGGCACAAGCCCGATGACACCTGAGATACGCTGTCAGCGGTGCGGATACTTGGACCGGACTGCCGCGTTTTTGAAAGATTCTGCTTCAGACAGCATGCGCGGCACGAAATGCGCGCGGGGTCTGCCCTACCACCTGTTTGAAACTGCGCGTAAAATGCGCCTGGTCCGAGAACCCACAGGCCAAAGCGATATCACCCAAAGGGCGTGCGGGGTTCTCCATCATTTTCACAGCCTGCTCGACCCGATAAGCCATGACATATTGCATAGGGGTCGAGCCCAGCGTTTCCTTGAAAACCCGCGCAAAATGCGAAGGGCTCATGCCCGCCTCGGACGCCAGTTGATCGACGGTGATCGTTTGATCCAAACGGTCCTGCACATAGGCCAGCACCCGTTGATAGTGCTGAGAGGTAAAGCGCGCAGACAGTTCAACCTCTTCCGCGCGGCGTTTGCCGTATTTCTGTAGCAGTTTGACCAGAAACACCCGGCTCATGGCTTCAAACATGACGGCTGAGGACATGTCGTCCGTTGCCAGCGCATCACGCAGGATGACGCCTGCAGCACACAGGTCAGGATCAGAAAACTGCGGCTGGTCGTGAAACTGTTCCGGCGCCAGCAGCATGCCAAGTTCGGACTGTGCAAAGTGCCGGACTTTGTCCGGATGCAGGGTGATCACAATCACGTCGGACTGTCCGTACCAACGCCACCCCGACCGCATGCCTGCTGGAGTCACGATGACCTCATCTTTGCAAAAGGTGAAATCCCGCAGCGTGCCGTCCCGCCAGTTTTGCACGCGATGTCCTTTTTCCTGGAGGTTCAGCAGGACGTGGTGTTCAGAAAACACCTCTTCTGGCATCCGGTCAGGTTCGGCCCGAAAATACCGCACCGACATCAGTCCCGCCGCCGAGGGGCGCGGCATCGCATCGCTGTTCAGCAGCGGTTCTGACGGGTAGATATCGGCGTATCTTAGGGGCAATGAGTGGCTCCGACTTGCAATACTCGATATGTGAAGTCTGCGCGTGCAAGGTCAAACAGGGTGCTGGCGTTTGATGTGGTCGATGAATAACCTCAAGGGCATCATAGATTTATACTCGCGCGGGAAATACATAAAAATACCTAGAGTGGCAGCCAAATGGTCGTCCAGAACCGGTTGCAAATCTCAAGCGGCGGAATACGCGGCGCAAAAACTCTTGAGGATCGGACCAAAATAGAGGTGTTAAGCAAACCCCGGCATCGCCAGTTTCAACATGTCCTGCGCGGCGTGCCCTGTCTTCCGGCAAAGGGGGACGCAAAACCGAAAAAAGGTTGTTCGAACACCTCCAAAGATTGCTGCATGTACTGCTCCATCAACAACCTTTGATTAGCTAAGCAATATAGGAAAGCTGAAACTTGAAAAGACAAAGCTCAATTTTTCTGAAACGTTTTTAGTACATCTATTCTAATGATTTTTTGGTTTGCAAAACCGAACCATATGGATTTCCATTAACGCTTGAGAAATCTATGCAATTTTGACGATCCCCCTCCATTCGAATGCGGAGTAGATACATGGATCGTGCCGACGACAGCCTTGACGCCCTGCGCCGAATCCTGCGCGCCACCAAGATGTCCGGCCGGGAACTGGCGCAGTCCGCCGGGCTGACCGCGGTCCAGCTTCGTGTATTGCAGGTGATTGGCGAGGCCGGGCGAACAACGGCCAAGGCAATTTCAATGCGCATGCATATCAGCCAGTCCACTGTCACCGTACTTGTGGACAAGCTGGTCTCGGGTGGCATGGTCGTGCGCGAGAAATCCCTGACCGACGGCAGACCAACATCCTGATCACGGGTCGAGGGCGGCAAACCATTAAGGACGCCCCAGATCCGCTGCAACGGCTTTATGTGCAGCGATTCAAGCAGATGGAGGACTGGGAGCAGGCGATGCTTGTTGCCGCGCTCGAAAGAGTTGCAACGATGCTGGACGTCGAAGATTTTCAGGCCGACGCAATCCTGACAACCGGCGATTCGAACAGGCCGGAGTATTAAAAGGGCCGAAATGACCGGCCCGGTTTTTAGACTTACCTGAGGCTTTGTCCTAGAACGTCTTTGACAGCCTGAACGGTGCCGAAAACCACCTGATCTGCCTCTTCACGGGTCAGGCAGAAGGGGGGCGCAAACCCCAGGATGTCGCCTTGCGGCATGGCGCGGGCGATAATCTTGCTTTGCTCCAACAGCTTGGCCGACACCTGCGGGCCGATTTTGTCGGCTGCGTCAAAGAAGATGCGGCTGTCCTTGTCTTTCACGAACTCGACCGCGCAAAGCATTCCCTCGCCACGCACGTCGCCAACATGGGCGTGGTCGGCTAGCGCTTCGGCCATGGTCTGGTTCAGATAGGTTCCTACTTCACCGGCGTTTGAGACCAGATTCAGTTCGTCGATCAGTCTCAGGTTGGCGACGCCTGCCGCGGCCCCAATGGGATGTGCCGAATATGTCCAGCCATGGCCAATCGGGCCGTTGTCGTCCGTGCCTTGTTCCAGCACCTTCCAGACTTTATCCGACACTATCGAGCCAGACAGCGGCGCATAGGCCGAGGTCAGCCCCTTGGCGATGGTGATGATGTCGGGTTCGATCCCGTAATGCGCGCTGCCGAACATGGTGCCGAGCCGCCCAAAGCCTGTGACGACCTCATCGGCCACCAGCAAGATGTCGTGCTTTTTCAGCACGGCCTGAATGGCTTCCCAGTAACCGGCTGGAGGAGGCACGATGCCGCCGGTGCCCAGCACCGGTTCACCGATGAACGCCGCGATAGTGTCGGCACTTTCACGTTCGATCAGCGCGTCCAGTTCGGCGGCGCAATGGGCGACAAACTGATCTTCGGTCTGATCCAGATTGTCACGGCGGTAGTAGTAGGGCGCCTCGGTATGGATCACCTGTTCGACCGGCAGGTCGAATTTCTTATGGAACAGTTCCAACCCTGTCAGCGAACCAGTCACCAGACCCGACCCGTGATAGCCGCGCCAGCGCGAGATGATCTTCTTCTTCTCGGGGCGGCCCAGGATATTGTTGTAATACCAGATCAGCTTGACGTTGGTTTCGTTCGCGTCCGAGCCGCCAAGGCCAAAATAAACTTTGGACATGTTCGCCGGAGCGCGATCCAGGATCATTTTTGACAGGGTGATCGAGGCTTCGGTGCCGTGACCCACGTAGGCGTGATAATAGGCCAGTTCCCTGGCTTGCTCAGCAATGGCCTCGGCAATCTCCTGACGGCCATATCCGACGTTCACGCAATAGAGGCCCGCGAATGCGTCGAGCAATTTGTTGCCGTCGCGGTCTTCGATAAAAACTCCGCTCGCGGTCTTAATCACGCGGTTCGGGCTTTCACCGCGGGCGTGCCAGGCCAGATGGGTGGACGGGTGGAAAAAGTTCTCGCGATCCCACTGGTCGAGTTGGTCGTTCTTCAGCATTTGGTTTCCTTTCTCATCCCTCGTGGAATCACGCCCAGTCACGGCAGACGTATTTGATTTCGGCGAACTCTTCCATGCCCAGACGCGCGCCCTCGCGGCCCAGACCGAATTGCTTGGTACCCCCAGCACCGTTGCCTGATCACAGCCTGAGGCGTGTAAGGCGTGAACGCGCGATCATGCTTTTTTTGAGCAGGCGCAATTCCAAGGCCTGTTCGGCAACCACCTCCTTCAGATCACGGGCTTCCCGTCTCAGATCCTTCACTTCGGTGGACGTTGCCGCGCGAGCCGTGTCGCCTGCCAGACGTGTCTTGCCGGCTTCCAGAAATTCCCTGGGCCAGCTGTCATACAGGCTCTGCGCGATGCCCTCACGACGGCACAGCTCTGCAATGCTGTCCTCGCCTTTTAGGCCGTCCAGCACGATCCTGATCTTCTCATCTGCGGAATA